>NZ_JBSFTY010000102.1:0-29736 GCF_053591515.1 Streptomyces sp. NPDC003011 | reverse complement strand
CCACACCAGGACCCGCGCCGCCGCGGCCGCCGCCGTGCAGGCCGCCTGGCAGTGCCTGCTGTCCGCCGGTCCGCGCACCGCGACCCGGCGCTCCCTGGAACGGCTCGTCGTCCGCGCCGAGGTCGCCCTCGCCGCACCCGCCGACACCGACCCGCGGCTGCTGCGCGCCTGGGCCCGCGCCCTGCGCGGCACCGGACCGGTCCCGCAGGTGGGCGCGGGGCCGGACGACACCGGCGAACTCCTCGGCGTGGACGCCGAACGCGCCGCTCCGGCCCGCCCGTGGCGGACCCGGCTCGGCCCGCTCACCCCGCTCGCCCTGCGCACCGCGCTCGGCTGCGCCCTGGCCGGCTACGCCTCCCTGGCCCTCGGCATCGGCCGCCCCTACTGGGCCCTGGTCACCGCCGCCTCCCTCTACCAGGCGAACCTCGTCCTCACCTGGAGCCGGGGCGTCCAGCGCGTCGTCGGCAACCTCGTCGGCGTCCTCCTCTTCGCCGCCGTCGCCCCGCTGGCCCATCTCGGTCCGGCGGCGCTGGTGCTGTGCTGCCTCGCCTTCACCTTCGGCGCGGAGGCGCTGATCAGCCGCAACTACTGGCTCGGCAGCGTCTGCGTGACCCCGATGGCGCTGCTCATCACCGAGTTCGCCGGATACCAGCACCCCGGACAGCTGATCGTCGAGCGGGCCGTGGACACCGTCGTCGGCGCCCTGGTCGGTCTCGTGGCGGCCGTCGCCGTCACCAACCGCCGCGCGGGCGACCGCGTCGGGCACGCGCTGACCGCCGTGGAACGCGCCCGCGAGCACGCCGCCCGCCTCCTGGCGGAGCCCCACCCGGCCCCGGGTGCCCTCGAAGCCGCCCGCCGCGGCCTCGCCGCCGCCCTGGTCGACCTGCGCGCCACGGTCGAGGCCGCCGCTGGCGAGTGGTGGCAGCGCGCCCTGCCGCACGAGAGGGTCGTGCGCGCCGAACAGTCCGGACACCGTACGCTCGCGGCGACGGTACGGCGCCAGGGACTCCACCTGGACCGGCACACGGACACGACGGAGGGCGTACGGCCATGACGGCGACCGGCGGACGGCCGACCACGGCGGAGGACGCGACGAGGAGCGACACGGTCGCCGCGGTCGTCCGGCAGTGGCAGACCGTGCACCCCGACCTCGACACCGGCCCCATGGAGATCATCGGCCGCGTCAACCGCTGCGCAGCCCTTCTCCAGCAGGCCGAGGACGCCCCCCTGCGCCGGGCCGGACTCAGCCGCCCCGAGTTCGATCTGCTCGGCGCGCTGCGCCGCACCGGACACGAGCTCACCCCCGGCGAACTGGCCCGTGAGACGTTCTCCTCGGGCGCCGCCGTCACCAAGCGCCTCAAGGCCCTCACCGAGCGCGGCCTGGTCGAGCGGCGCGGCGACACCCGGGACCGCCGGGTCGCCCACGTCCGCCTCACGGACGCCGGGCGCGACCTGGTCGACGACATCCTGCCCGAGCAACTCGCCTACGAGACCTCCGTGCTGTCCGGGATCGACCCTGAGCAGCAGGACGAACTGGCCGGGCTGCTCGCCGGGTTGCTGGGCCGGCTGGAGGGCCGCCCGGGAGCGCTGCGCCCCTGAGACCGTCCGGTGCCGCCGGGGACCGCACGGTGCGGAAGTCGACGCGCCATTGCCGCGGCCGCCAAGGCGTCCTCACGTGCGTTTGACCAGGCCGCTCCGCTCATCGCCCGGTGACGGCCGAGCACGCCGGACGCCACGCGCCGACCCTGCGCCACGCCGACGCCGCGCAGGCGCCCGCCGCCCACCACCACCCCGACCCGGTCGGCGGGGGCGTCCCGCGGCGGGTCCTGTTCCCCACCGCCTGCCACCGCGGCGACTTCTGGGACCTCTCGGTCCCCGTCACCCTGGAGCGGGCGCCGGCACGCTCACCTTCACCGCCGGCGCACTCCCCGGCTCCGACGGCGAGTTCCGCAATCCGTACGGCCGGCGCTCCGCCCACGCGCCCGTCCTCCGCGACCTCAGACACCGGGCCGGTAGCGCAGCGGATGGTCCTCCGGGATCTGCACCAGCACGATCGGGGTCCCGTCCGGATCCGTGATCCACATCTCGACCAGTCCCCACGGTTCCCGCACCGGCGGGCGCACGATCTCGACCCCCTTGCCCCGCAGCTCGTCGTGCGCGGCGGCCACGTCCTCGACCTGGAGCCACAGTCGCACGGCCGGTGACGGCGGGACCTCGGACCGGCCGGAGACCTCCAGGAAGCCGCCGCCGAGGAAGTAGACGGTGCCGCGCTCCGGCCCCTGGCCGAACTCGCGGTAGACGGCGAGGCCCAGCTGCTCGCCGTAGAAGACACGGGACCGTTCCGGATCAGTGGGCCGCAGCAACGTCCGGCCGCTCAGTACATGCACCATGCAGCCGGAGCCTAGTGGCAGCGTTACGCTCAGCGGTGCCCGAGCCGCCGCAGAACCGGAGAACCGTGCCATGGACACCGCCGCCACCGGACTGATCTTCCGTGAGGCCACCGACGCCGACGTGGACGCGCTGGTCGCGCTGATCGAGTCGGCGTACCGAGGGGACGCCAGCCGCACCGGGTGGACCACCGAGGCGGACATCCTGGAGGGGCAGCGGACCGACCCGGAGGGCGTGCTGGCCGTCATCAAGGCACCCGGCAGCCGGCTGCTCACCGTCGAGCGCGACTCTCGGATCGTCGCCTGCTGCCAGATCGAACACCGGGGTACGTACGCCTACTTCGGGATGTTCGCGGTCAGCCCCACCTTCCAGGGCGGTGGTCTCGGCAAGGTGATCATCGCGGAGGCGGAGCGGCAGGCCCGCGCGACCTGGGGCGCCGAGGAGATGCACATGACCGTGATCTCCGTACGCGACGACCTCATCGCCTGGTACGAGCGCCGCGGCTACCGCCGTACGGGAAAGATGACGCCCTTCCCGTACGGCGACGAGCGCTTCGGCATTCCGCGCCGCGACGACCTGCAGTTCGAGCTGCTGGTCAAGGAACTCGCGCGATCGTGACGGCGCAGCCGGCCGTCACGCCGTGAAGCGGCCCGTCCGCTTGATCTCCGGGAAGTCCGTGGTCGCGCCGTCCAGCCCCAGGGCCCGGACGAGCCGCAGCTGGTCCTGGGTGTTCACCACCCAGCCGATGATCTTCAGGTCAGCCGCGCGCGCCTGCTCCACGATCTCCAGCGTGAGCCGGCGGATGTTGAGGCAGACGGTCGCCGCCCCGGCCTCCACGGCGCGGTCCACGAGGTCGGTGCCGTAGCGGCTGGCGATCAGCGCGGTGCGTACGCCGGGCACCAGCCGGGCGATCTCGGCGATCGCCTCGTCGTGGAACGAGGACACCTCCACACGTGCGGTCAGGTTCCGCCGGTGCATGACCTCGGAGAGCGCGCGGGCCGCCGCCACGTCCTTGATCTCGGCCTGGAGCGGCAGCCGCACGGCGTCCAGTACCTCCTCGAACACCGGGATCCGCTCGCCGCGTCCGGCGTCCAGGGCGCGCAGCTCGTCGAGGGTCCGCTCGGCGATCGGGCCGGTCCCGTCGGTCGTCCGGTCCACGTGGGCGTCGTGCATGACGACGAGGGCGCCGTCCTTGCTCAGGTGCAGATCGAGTTCGATGACGTCCAGGCCCGCGTGTTCGGCGGCGACGAAGGAACGGAGGGTGTTCTCGGGTTCGACACCCATGACTCCGCGGTGACCGATGGTGAGGAAGTTCAAGGCTCGTCTCGCTTCCGTCGACGGCGGCTCGGCGCCCGCGGGCGCCGGGGCGGACGGCCGCGCGGGCAGATCCGCAGCCTAACGGCCCCGCCCCGTGATGAACCCGTGCCTGCGCCGGGAGCGGGCGGGCGAAGCGGAAACAGGTGCCAACATGATGTCCAACGGGAAAAAGTTCTGTGACGATGAGGAGCGGCAGGACAATCTCCCGAACCTCCACTTGCTGACCGAAACCACCTATGTATACGGTTCGCCTACATGAGGTTCTCCCGTGGAGGATGGGGCATGACGGAAATTCTTAAGCAGGTGGGTTCGGAGGAACAGGTTCCTCCCGCAGTCAGGGTGGTGGAGCACCCGGCGTGGCCCGTGCTCAAGGATGCCGTGGAGCGGATCCGGCCATGGCAGTCCAAGGACGGGTCGATCGACTTCGAGGCCGAGGGCGCGCCCGATCCCACGGACGCCGAGCGCGCCGTACGCCGCGTGATCGACGCCGTCGAGGAGCTGTCACCGCTGCTTGCGCACGACGCCGCCTACCACCAGGCCCTGGTGAAGGATCTGCGCCGGTGGGCCGACTGCGGCTTCCAGGTGCCGGACTTCCTCGACTCGCTGCTGGCCTTCCAGCCCGCCGCGAACCGCGCGGACGGCCTCCAGCACCTGGTCGTCTTCCCCATGTACACGCAGAACGGCAACCCGGACCGCAACCTCGAAGCGGTCGTGCTGCGCATGGTCTGGCCGGACTGGCTGGCCGAGCTGGAGCGCACCCGCTACGACAACCCGCTGTTCTGCGGCATCACGTTCGAGGACTTCACGGCCGGCTACGACACCAACTCGGCCGTGCTCTTCCCCGAGACGATCGCCGTGCGCGAGGCGCCCGAGCGGTTCAGCTGGGGCGGCATCTTCTGCGACCGCGAGGCCGCCCGCTTCCGCCGGGTGACCGCCGCCGCCGTGGACGTGCTCGGCATGGAGCTGCCCGAGGACGTCGCCGCGATGGTCCACGACCAGAAGCGCTGCGAGGAGGCGTTCGTACTGTGGGACATGGTGCACGACCGCACCCACAGCCACGGCGACCTGCCCTTCGACCCGTTCATGATCAAGCAGCGTCAGCCGTTCTGGATGTACGGCCTCGAAGAGCTGCGCTGCGACCTCACCGCCTTCCGGGAGGCCGTGACCCTGGAGGCCGACGGCGTCCCGCAGGCCCGTGACGTGCAGTACGCGGTGCTGTTCGACCGCATGTTCCGGTTCCCGGTCACCGGCGAGCGCGTGCGCAACTACGACGGCCTCGGCGGCCAGCTCCTCTTCGCCTACCTGCACAAGCACGACGTCGTGCGCTGGACTGACAACAAACTGTTCATCGACTGGCAGCGCGCACCCCAGGTCACCAACCAGCTGTGCGCCGACATCGAGAAGCTGTACCGGGACGGCATCGACCGCCCCAAGCTCGTCCACTGGCTCGCCGGGTACGAGCTGGTCTCCGCCTATCTCCCCCCGCATCCGGGCTCCCGCTGGGCCAAGGGACCGGACGCCCTGGACCTGAGTCTGCCGCCGCGCAAACTCGTCGATGAGGTGCTTCCGGACGAGTTTCCGCTGAGCATGTTCTATGAGGCTCTCTCCAAGAAGCTGAAGAACGTGATCGCCTCCACCAAGGGCATCACGGCCGAGAGCGCCGAACGGGTCGCCGCGTGAGCGACCGCGCCATCAGGAACACTGCTCAGGAGGCGAAGAACATGGGGAACGGGGCTCTCAGCGGTGCGGTGATCGCGGTGGCCGGCGCGGGCGGACCCGCCGGGCGCGCGGCACTGCTCAGGCTCGCCGAGGCGGGGGCGACCGTCGTCGGCGCGGACAACGATCCCGAGCGGCTGGCGGAGGCCGTCGACGCGGCCCGCTACAGCGCCGGCGGCGCCACGGTCACCGGCGAGACGGTCGACCTGCTCGACCCGGACTCGACCCGGGACTGGGCCACCCGTACCGAGAAGGAGTTCGGCCGGGTCGACGGCCTGGTCCACCTCGTCGGCGGCTGGCGCGGCAGCGAGACCTTCGCCAAGACGAACCTGCACGACTGGGACCTGCTGGAGATGCTGCTCATCCGCACCGTGCAGCACACCTCCCTCGCCTTCCACGAGGCGCTCCAGCGCAGCGACCGCGGCCGGTACGTCCTGATCAGCGCGGCCGGCGCGAGCAGGCCCACCGCGGGCAACGCCGCCTACTCCGCGGCCAAGGCCGCCGCCGAGGCGTGGACGCTGGCCCTGGCCGACTACTTCCGCAAGGCGGGGATCTCCGAGGGCGCCGACGGCCCGACGTCCGCGGCTGTCATCCTGGTGGTCAAGGCGCTGGTGCACGACGCGATGCGCGCCGACCGCCCCAACGCGAAGTTCGCGGGCTTCACGGACGTCAAGGACCTGGCCGAGGCCATCGCCGGGGCCTGGGAGAAGCCCGCCGCCGAAGTGAACGGACACCGTCTGTGGCTGACCGAGAAGCCGTGATCCGAGAGACCGTGACCCGGGACGCCCTGACCAGGGACGCCCTGACCCGGGACGCCGTGAACCCGCCGAGGACCGATGCCCGGCGCCACCACGATCCGGCGGCCCGCGGCTTCGCCAGCGACAACTACGCCGGGGCCCACCCGGAGGTGCTCGCCGCCCTGGCCCTGGCCAACGGCGGGCACCAGGTCGCGTACGGCGAGGACGTCTACACCGAGAACCTCCAGCGGATCATCCGCAGCCACTTCGGCGCCACGGCTCAGGCGTTCCCGGTCTTCAACGGCACCGGCGCCAACGTCGTCGCCCTCCAGGCGGTCACCGACCGGTGGGGCGCGGTGATCTGCGCGGAGAGCGCGCACATCAACGTCGACGAGGGCGGCGCCCCCGAGCGCATGGGCGGCCTCAAGCTGCTCACCGTGCCCACACCCGACGGCAAGCTCACCCCCGAGCTGATCGACCGGCAGGCGTACGGCTGGGAGGACGAGCACCGGGCGATGCCGCAGGTCGTGTCGGTCACCCAGAGCACCGAACTGGGCACCGTCTACACGCCCGACGAGATCCGCGCGATCTGCGAGCACGCCCACGCGCGCGGGATGAAGGTGCACCTGGACGGCTCCCGCATAGCCAACGCGGCGGCCTTCCTGGACGTCCCGATGCGGACGTTCACCGACGCGGCCGGGGTCGACATCCTCTCGCTCGGCGGCACGAAGAACGGCGCGCTGTTCGGCGAGGCGGTCGTCGTCATCAACCAGGACGCCGTCAGCCACATGAAGCACCTGCGCAAGCTGTCCATGCAGCTCGCCTCCAAGATGCGTTTCGTGTCCGTGCAGCTGGAGGCGCTGCTCGCCAGGGATCTGTGGCTGCGCAACGCCCGCCATGCCAACGAGATGGCCCAGCGGCTGGCCGAGGGCGTCCGTGCCATGCACGGCGTCGAGATCCTTCACCCGGTGCAGGCCAACGGCGTCTTCGCCCGGCTCCCGCACGACGTGAGCGAGTGCCTGCAGCAGCGGTTCCGCTTCTACTTCTGGGACGAGCCCGCGGGTGTCGTGCGCTGGATGTGCGCCTTCGACACGACCGAGGACGACGTCGACGCGTTCGTGGCGGCGCTGAAGGAGGAGATGGCGCGCTAGCGTCCGGGTGCGAAGAATCATCCCGTGATGCATAGGTATGCGGTCACCTGAAAAGTCATTGACTCTCGGGTGATCGCATTCCTATGCTCTGGAGGCATGGAGCTGATCCAGAACACCGCCGACCTGTCCGCCTACCTGGCAGCCGACGAGGTCATCGACCATCACCACCCGACCGTGCGCGCCACGGCCGCGCGTCTCGCCAAGGAGGCGGTGGACTCGTATGCCTATGCACGGCTGGCCTTCGAGTTCGTGCGCGACACCATTGCGCACTCGCAGGACTCCGGCGATCTCCGGGTCACCTGGCGTGCCTCCGAGGTCCTGGAGCAGGGCACCGGCATCTGCTACGCCAAGGCCCACGCGCTGGCCGCGCTGCTGCGGGCCGAGGACATCCCGACCGCGCTCTGCTACCAGAAGTTCGACGAGGTGCACGGCCTGGTCGCGGTGCGCTTCCACGGGGCCTGGCACCGGCAGGACCCCCGCGGGAACAAGCCCGGCGTGGACGCCCAGTTCTCCCTCGATGGCGAGCGGCTGGCCTTCACGCCCGACCCGGCGTCCAATGAAATGGACTACCCGGTCCTGTATGCTGAACCTCATCCGGTCGTCCTGAAGGCTCTGCGGGCCGCCCCCGACCGCCCGTCCCTGTGGAAGACACTTCCCACCGCACTCTGAGGCAGGCGATGACTCTCTCCCTGACCGTGTCCGACGAGGTACGCGCCCTCGCGCCGGGCTTCACCTACGTCGCCGTCGAGGCCCACGGGCTCGTCAACGGCCCCAGTACCGAAGAGAGCTCGGCGCTCCTCGACGACGCGGCCCGCCGTCTCGCCGTACGCCTGGACGGACGGGACCCGCACGAGGATCCGCACCTGGCCGCCTGGCGGGAGGTCTACACGGCGTTCGGTGCGAAGCCGTCGCGCACCCGCAACTCGGCCGAGGCGCTGGCCAGAAGGGCGCTGTCCCCGGCGGGGCTGCCCCGGATCAACCTGCTGGTCGACCTCTACAACGCGCTCAGTGTCGCCCACCTGATCCCCGTCGGCGGCGAGGACGTCGACCGCATCGAGGGGGACATGCGCCTCGTCAGGGCCACCGGCGAGGAGGATTTCGTGACCGTCGCCGGGGGCGCGGAGGTGGTCGAACACCCTGACGCCGACGAGGTGGTGTGGCGGGACGCGGCGGGTGTCACCTGCCGTCGCTGGAACTGGCGACAAGGGCCGCGCACCCGGCTCACCGAGGGGACCGCCTCGGCGCTCTTCCTGTTGGAGGGCATGGCACCGATGCCGGTCGCCGGCATCGGGACGGCCGCCGCCGAACTCGCCGAGCGACTGGAGAAGCTCAGTCCGGGAGCACGCGTCACGGTCCGGTCCCCGGCGTCCTGACCCACCCCGGCGCCCGGCCGGGGCGGGGATGCGGCGCCCGGCCGGCCGGTCCGTCGTCCTCGGGGCGGCGGCGGAGCGTGCGGTGTCAGTGCGCCTCGGCCGCGCGGACCTGCTCCGGGGTGGGGGCGGTGCCGCCGAGGTGGGCCGGCATCCACCAGGTGTCGCTCGCGTCCTTGGGGCGTACCGGGTAGGCGCGCTGGGCGGCCTCCAGGAGCTCCTGCACCCGCTCGCGCACCTGCCGGGTGATCGCGCCCGCGTACTTGTCGCGGGAGGCCTCGATCGCCTCGCCGACACGGATGGTGATCGGGATGTGGCTGCGCTTGAAGTTGCGCGGGTGCCCCTTGGTCCACAGCCGCTGGGTGCCCCACACCGCCATCGGGATCAGCGGGACGCCCGCCTCCTGCGCCATGCGCGCGGCACCCGACTTGAAGGTCTTCAGCGTGAACGACGGCGAGATGGTGGCCTCCGGGAAGACCCCCACGATCTCGCCGGACCGCAGCGAGTCCAGCGCGTGCGCGTACGCCGTCTCACCCTGGTTGCGGTCCACCGGGATGTGCTTCATCCCGCGCATCAGCGGGCCGGAGACCTTGTGACGGAAGACGGACTCCTTCGCCATGAACCGCACCAGGCGTTTCTGCGGGAGCGCAGCGAGCCCGTTGAAGACGAAGTCCAGGTAACTGATGTGATTGCTCACCAGCACGGCACCGCCCGAGCGAGGGATGTTCTCCCAACCCTTGCAGTCGATTTTGAGGTCCCACGCCTTGAACAACGCCTGGGCGAGACCAACGACGGGACGGTAGACAAGCTCAGCCATGGACGGTGTAGGCCCTTCCTTCTCTGCCTGGGAAGGGAGCTCCAGGCGGAAAGTTACGCGGCCGTAGGTTTACGGCATCTCGCAGATGGTGCCCCAAGAACGGACGGGTAGCCAGTCCTCGTGCCGGGCGGCGGCGAGATTCTCGTCACGTCCGCGCAGTGATCCACCTCGGGGTTTCAAACCACCCCTACTCCGTGCGTACCGTCGCTCGGCGCGCAAGCAGGTACATCTCGCATCCCAGGCAGTACCCGAACGCGGCGTTCAGGAACGCGGCCGCCAGCGCCGCCCCGGTCGCCGCGAGTCCCAGCCACTGAAGGCCCAGCGCGTAACCGGCCAGGCCCACGCCGGCGAAGAGGAACCCCACCGCCTGGGCGAACCGGGGCGGCTGCGGCGCCTCGAACGCGGTCGGCGGCCCGAGCCGGGGCCGTACCACGGTCCTGAACAGCCGGCCGTACGGTGAACGGCCCACCCCGCCGGCCGCGCCCAGCGCGAACGCCAGCGTCTGCCAGGCCAGCAGCCACACGCTGCCGGTGATCAGCGCGACCGCCAGGACGACGGTCGTCACGGCCGCTCCGAAGCGCGGCCCTCTTGCATCGATGTCCATGGGGATCAAGCATTCCGCACGGGAAACAGTCAGGGGAGGCGGGAATCTTTGCGGTCTCGTGAACGCTGGTGCAGGCGATGACCGGACTGATGGTGTGCGGGGCGGTGCTCGCGGTGGCGAGCGTCTTCGGAGTGCTGCATCGGCGGCGGAGCGGGAGGGTACGGGTGCGCGGGCGCGACGACGGGAAGCGGCTCGGCGCGGGCGAACTGGGCGTGCCGCTCGGTGAACGCGCCACGCTCGTCCAGTTCTCCAGCGCCTTCTGCGCACCCTGCCGGGCGACCCGCCGGATCCTCGGCGAGGTGGCCGGCATGGTGCCGGGCGTGACCCACGTCGAGATCGACGCCGAGGACCGCCTCGACCTCGTCCGCGAGCTGGGCATCCTCAAGACTCCCACCGTGCTGGTCCTGGACGCCGACGGCAGGGTCGTCCGGCGGGCCACCGGCCAGCCGCGCAAGGCCGACGTGATCGCCGCGCTGGGGGAGGCGGTGTGACGCGGGCCGGCGGCGGACGCGGTGCGACAGGGGCCGCCGGTGGAGGCGGTGCGACGGGGAGGGTGAGGCACCTCCCAGATACCGGGACCCACTTGACTGTGCGCACCACCTATCGTCAGCCTGACCGTATGCCTTCGGAACTCCTTCTCCTCGGGCGGGCCCCCGTCGGTCCGGCCCGCACCGCGAGCGCGCGCTGTCCGGACTGTTGAGCAGCCACGGACCTCCACGCCACTTCTCGCAGAAGGACACGCCCATGACGGCCACGCCCGGCCTCGGCACCCCCCGGCTCGCCTCGCCCGACCTGCTGCGCTCCGTCTTCCGGCGGCACGCGGCGGGCGTCGCCGTGATCACCGCGCGCGGCGACGCAGGCCCGGTCGGCTTCACCGCCACCTCCCTCACCTCGGTCTCCGCCGACCCCCCGCTGCTCTCCTTCGGCATCGGCACCGGCGCCTCCAGCTGGCCCGCGGTGTCCGAGGCCGGGCATGTCGGCGTGCACATACTCGGCGAGCACCAGGAGAACCTGGCCGCCACCTTCGCCCGCAGCGGCGCCGACCGCTTCGGTGCGGCGACCCCCTGGCGCGAGGGCCCCCATGGCGTGCCCGTCCTCGACGACGTCCTGGCCTGGCTGGTGTGCCGGGTGGTCGCCCGCGTGCCGGCCGGCGACCACCGCATCGTGCTGGCCGAGATCGTTCTCGGCGACCCCACCGGTCCGGGCCGCCCGCTCCTCTACCACCAGGGGCGGTTCCAGGGCCTGCGCGACTGACCGGCCCGGCGTCCCGCTGCTGCGAAGACGTCGAGTTCCGATTACGCTGCGTTGCGAAGGTCACAGTTCAAAGCGCTTGCTTAGCGGGAACGTACTGGATGTACTGGCGAGTAATATGACGGTCGGAGCGCGAGTCGCCCCGACCGGGATCGGCCGCTTGGGGCGCCTATGCTGCCTGCAAGAGGCAGCTGAAAAATGACGATGCAGTAGGAGAGCCGGCGTGAGCTTGAGGATCGTTGTCACTGTGAAGTACGTGCCCGACGCCACCGGCGACCGGCACTTCGCCGATGACCTGACCGTCGACCGGGACGACGTCGACGGTCTGCTCTCCGAACTGGACGAGTACGCGGTCGAGCAGGCGCTGCAGATCTCCGAGAACTCCGACGACGACGTAGAGGTCACCGTCCTGACGGTGGGCCCCGAGGACGCGAAGGACGCGCTGCGCAAGGCGCTGTCCATGGGTGCCGACAAGGCCATCCACGTCGAGGACGACGACCTGCACGGCACCGACGCCATCGGCACCTCCCTGGTGCTCGCCAAGGCGGTCGAGAAGGCCGGCTACGACCTGGTGATCTCCGGCATGGCGTCCACCGACGGCACCATGGGTGTCGTGCCCGCGCTGCTGGCCGAGCGTCTGGGCGTGCCGCAGGTGACCCTGCTCTCCGAGGTCTCCGTCGAGGACGGCACGGTCAAGGGCCGCCGCGACGGCGACGCCGCCTCCGAGCAGCTGGAGGCCTCGCTGCCGGCCGTCGTGTCGGTCACCGACCAGTCGGGCGAGGCGCGTTACCCGTCCTTCAAGGGCATCATGGCGGCCAAGAAGAAGCCGGTTCAGTCCTGGGACCTGTCCGACCTGGACCTGGAGGCCGAGGAAGTCGGCCTGGAGGGCTCCTACACGGTCGTCGACTCCGCGTCCGAGCGCCCGGCCCGCACCGCCGGCACGATCGTCAAGGACGAGGGCGAGGGCGGCAAGCAGCTCGCCGAGTTCCTCGCGGGCCAGAAGTTCATCTGAGTCCGCGCTCGACCCCGCTGACCGCCCCTCACCTTTCGCACGCAGGAGAGCAATCCCATGGCTGAAGTTCTCGTCTACGTCGACCACGTGGACGGTGCCGTCCGCAAGCCCACCCTGGAGCTGCTGACGCTCGCCCGCCGGGTCGGCGAGCCGGTCGCCGTCGCCCTCGGCAACGGTGCCGCCGACACGGCCGCCACCCTCGCCGAGCACGGCGCGGTGAAGGTCCTCACCCACGACGCCGCCGAGTACGCCGACTACCTGGTCGTCCCGAAGGTGGACGCGCTGCAGGCCGCCGTCGCGGCCGTGTCCCCGGCCGCCGTGCTGGTCCCCTCCTCCGCGGAGGGCAAGGAGATCGCCGCCCGTCTGGCGCTGCGCATCGGCTCCGGCATCATCACCGACGCCGTCGACCTGGAGGCCGGCGACGAGGGTCCGGTGGCCACCCAGTCGGTGTTCGCCGCGTCCTTCACCACCAAGTCCCGGGTCTCCAAGGGCACCCCGGTCATCACGGTCAAGCCGAACTCGGCCGCCGTGGAGGCCGCCCCGGCCGACGGCGCGGTCGAGGCGCTCGACGTCACCTTCTCCGCCCAGGCCACCGGCACCAAGGTCACCGGTCGCACGCCGCGTGAGTCGTCCGGCCGCCCGGAGCTGACCGAGGCCGCGATCGTGGTCTCCGGCGGCCGCGGTGTCAACGGCGCGGAGAACTTCGCGATCATCGAGGCGCTCGCCGACTCCCTCGGCGCGGCCGTCGGTGCCTCGCGTGCCGCCGTCGACGCCGGCTGGTACCCGCACACCAACCAGGTCGGCCAGACCGGCAAGTCGGTCTCCCCGCAGCTGTACATCGCCAACGGCATCTCCGGCGCCATCCAGCACCGCGCCGGTATGCAGACCTCGAAGACGATCGTGGCCGTCAACAAGGACGCCGAGGCCCCGATCTTCGACCTGGTCGACTACGGCGTGGTCGGCGACCTCTTCGCTGTCGTCCCGCAGCTCACCGACGAGATCAAGGCCCGCAAGGGCTGACCCCGGCCGACCCCGCTCAGGGCGTACGAGGCCCCCGTGACCGCTGCTGGTCGCGGGGGCCTCGGCTCATCCCAGGGACAGGGACGCCTGCACCGGCAGGTGGTCGCTCGGGAACTGCCCGTCGAGCGCGAAGGTGTCGATCGAGGCCCTGTGGGTCGTGACGCCGGGCGAGGCGAGGATCCAGTCGATGCGGTCGCCGTCGCGGGTCAGCGGCCGGTAGCCGTGGAAGGTCCCGTACAGCGGGCTCCGTTCGGCCGCGGCGTCCCAGGTGTCGACCAGGCCCGCGCCCAGCATGGTGTCGTAGACGGGGTTCCGGTGGGCGGCGACGTTGAAGTCGCCCGTCACCAGGAGCGGGAGCGTCCGGTCGAGCCGGGCGATCCGCTCGGTGATCAGGGCCGCGGCACGCGCGCGTGCGACCTGGCTGGCGTTGTCCAGGTGCGTGTTCAGGCAGTAGAACTCCCGGCCGCCGTACAGATCCTGGAAGCGGACCCAGGTCACCATCCGCGTGAAGCTGCCGCCCCAGGTGTTCGAGGCGATCACGTTCGGCGTGTCGGAGAGCCAGAAGTGGTCGTACTCCCGCGGGGCCAGCCGGCGCGTGTCGTAGAAGATCGCCATGAACTCGTCGCGGCTGCCGCCCTCGCGTCCGGTGCCGATCCAGTCGTGGTGCGGGCCGAGGTCGCTCTCGATGTCGCGCAGCTGCTGGTGGATGCCCTCCTGGGTACCGAGGACATGGGGTGCCCGGCGGCGCAGCAGGGTGCGCATCACGGGTCTGCGGGCGGCCCAGCTGTGGGGCTCGGCGGTGCTCGCGAAGCGGAGGTTGAACGACATGACCCGCAGGGAGCCGTCGGGCGGCTCGCCCGTCGAGGCGGGAGCGGGGGAGAGCGCTGTACTGGAGAGGGGCACCGAGATGGTGGTGGCCAGCGCGGTCTTCAGGCCCATGCGGCGCGTGACTCGGCTGTGGTTCGGCACAGGGGCTCCTTCTGTGGCGGCTTCCGGGCGAGTCGTGCGGGTGTGCTGCGGGGGATGCGCGGTGAAGTTGTCCGGTGAACGGTGCCAGATCGACGTGAACATGCAGAGATGCGGGGGTGGATCGGCACGAAAGACGCTGTTGACCGGCGGGAAGGGTGCCAGATAACTTCGTTCTACGGATTGTTGATTCCGTACAGCGGAAAAACGGGAGGGTACGGGATGGGTCAGGGCCAGCAGGAGCAGGTGGCGACGAGCCTCGCGGGCGCCGTCAGCGAGGAGATCAGCGCCTCCCTCGCGCCGGTCGACGCCGAGCTGGAGCGCCGCTATCCCGGAGACCCGGGCACCCGCCAGCCCGTCCACACGGTCTACGTCCCCGGTGACGTCTTCGCCGCCGACACCGTCCGCTCCTGGGGCGACCGGGCCCTGGCCGCCCTGGACGAACACGCCCCCGACGCCGCCTCCTTCGCCGCCGTCCTCGGTCTGTCCGAGGAGCTCGCCGAGCCCGTCCACTCCCGGGTCCGCGCCAAACTGGAGCGCGAGCCCGTCGAGGACCTCCGGGTCGACTTCGAGGACGGCTACGGCCCCCGCCCGGACGCCGAGGAGGACGAGGCGGCGGCCCGTGCGGCCCGGCTGATCGCGCGGGCGTACCAGGACGGCACGGCGGCCCCGTACATGGGCATCCGCATGAAGTGCATGGAGGCGCCCGTCCGCGACCGCGGCATCCGCACCCTGGACATCTTCCTCACCGGCCTGATGGAGGCCGGCGGCCTGCCCGGCGGACTGGTCCTGACCCTGCCGAAGGTGACGTACCCCGAGCAGGTCACCGCCATGGTGCGCCTCCTGGAGGCCTTCGAGGAGGCGCGCGGGCTGGAGCCGGGACGGATCGGCTTCGAGATCCAGATCGAGACCAGCCAGTCCATCCTCGCGGCCGACGGCACCGCCACGGTCGCCCGCCTGATCCAGGCCGCCGAGGGCCGCGCCACCGGCCTGCACTACGGCACCTTCGACTACAGCGCCTGCCTCGGCGTGTCCGCCGCCCACCAGGCCAGCGACCACCCGGCCGCCGACCACGCCAAGGCGGTCATGCAGGTCGCCGCCGCGGGCACCGGCGTCCGCGTCTCGGACGGCTCCACGAACGTCCTGCCGGTCGGCCCCACCGCGAAGGTCCACGACGCCTGGCGGCTGCACTACGGCCTCACCCGCCGCGCCCTGGCCCGCGCCTACTACCAGGGCTGGGACATGCACCCCGCCCACATCCCCACCCGGTACGCCGCCGTCTTCGCCTTCTACCGCGAGGGCTTCGAACAGGCCGCCGCCCGTCTCGCCCGCTACGCGGGCCGTGTCGGCGGTGACGTCATGGACGAGCCCGCCACCGCCAAGGCCCTCAGCGGCTACCTGCTGCGCGGCCTGGACTGCGGCGCCCTCGACATCGCCGAGGTGGCCCGCCTCTCCGGCCTGACCCGGGCGGACCTGGAGGGCTTCGCGGCACCGCGCCGGGGCGACCTGACGGTGTCCGCCACGTAGCGGACCTGTCACAGCCGCCACCACCGGCCGACGCTGTCGCACCCGCCCCGTAGTCTGTACGTCACTCACCAACGTGTCACAGGAACGGGGCGGCGGTGTCTTCGGGGGAGTACGGGCAAGGGGACGAGGCCGGGCGCTTGCTGGCCGGGCGCTATCGCGTCGTGGCGCAGCTCGGGCGCGGCGGCATGGGAGTGGTCTGGCGGGCCGTCGACGAGGTGCTCGGGCGTGAGGTCGCGGTCAAGGAACTGCGCACCTACACCGACACCGACGGGCCCGAACTCGCCGGTCTGCGGCTGCGGATGCAGCGGGAGGCCCGCGCGGCGGCCCGGGTACGTCACCCCGCAGTGGTGGCCGTGCACGACGTGACGGAGGTCGACGGCCGGCCGCTGATCGTCATGGAGCTGGTGGACGGCCCGTCCCTGGACGACGTCCTGCGTGAGCGCGGCACCCTCGACCCGCGCGAGGCGGCCGGCATCGGCGCGAAGGTGATGGAGGCGCTGGCCGCCGCGCACCGCGCGGGTGTCCTGCACCGGGACGTGAAGCCCGGCAACATCCTGCTCGACCGGTCCGGCCGGGTCGTCCTGACCGACTTCGGCATCGCCACCATGGAGGACCCGGGCGACGGCTCGGCCACCCACCTCACCCGCAGCGGCGAACTCGTCGGCTCCCTCGACTACTTGGCACCCGAGCGCGCCCAGGGCGCCGACCCGGGACCCGCCTCCGATGTCTGGGCCCTCGGGGCCACGCTGTTCGCGGCCGTCGAGGGTTCCTCGCCCTTCCGCCGTACGTCGACGTTCTCCACGCTCACCGCGATCGTCAGCGAGCCGCTGCCCGAACCCCGTCGCGCCGGCCGCCTCGGCCCCGTCCTCCAGCGCCTGCTCGACAAGCGGCCCGAGTCCCGCCCGGGGGCCGACGAGGCGCGGGCGCTGCTCCAGACGGTGGCGGACACGTCCGGCACGGACACGCCCACGACCACCCTGCGCGGTCCCGCGGAAGCGTCACCCGGGCGGACGGAGACGGAGCGTGAGGTTCCGGCGGTGCCACCGGGGTTCGGGCCGGTTGGGTCGGTGGGGCCGACGGATCCGATGAGTTCGATGGGGCCGATGGGGTCCGAGCCGGCTGGCTCGACCAGGCCGGCCGAGTCGGTCGGTTCCGCCGGGCCGACGAATCCCGGCGTAGGGGCGAGTCCGGCGGGTCAGACGGATCCCTCGGGTCAGACGGATCCCTCGGGTCAGAGGGGTCCCTCGGGTCAGACGGGCGTCTCAGGCCGCCGGGCTGGCGCCCCGGATCAGGCGGGTTCCTCACATCAGGCGGGCGCTACGGACCCGACGGGTCCGGCCGGCCGCGCCGGAGCGCCCGTTCCCGGCTTCGGGGCCCCCGCCCTCTCCGGACCGCAGGCCGCCACCGGCCCGATGTCCGCCTCCGGGTCCGCCGCCCGCGGCCCTTCCCGCCACAGAGGCCGTGTCCTGCTCGCCGCGGCGGCCGTGACCGTCGTCCTCGTGTCCGCCGGCATCACCGCGGGTGTGCTGGCCGACTCGGGCGACGCCGCGGCCGGTGGGCGGCCCACGGCGCCCGTGACCGCCGAGGACCTCTCCACCTCGGCGGCCGACCGTACCGACGTCGAACGCTCCGACGACCCCGGGTCCACCGGGCAGGGGGACGAGGAGAGCCCGACCGCGTCGAAGACGCCCGGCGGCAAGACCGACAAGGAGCCCGCCGGCCGGGATACCTCCTCCTCCCCGGCCAAGACCTCGGGCGGCGGTACCACCGCGGACGACGGCACCTCCGGGGGCTCGCCGGGCGGCGGAACCGACGACGGCTCCGGTGACGGCGGTACGACGGGCGGCGCGGCGACCACCCCGGCCCCGTCCTGCCACCCCATCGGCGGCGGCAAGTACACCTGCGAGGTCTGGCGCACCGCCAAGTCCTACACGGCGTCCGGCACCGAGGCCGGTGTCCTCAACGCGGGCACCAACTACTTCTACTGCCAGCAGAACCTGGGCCGCCGTGAGACGTACGGCGAGTGGACCAACGTCTGGTGGGCGAAGACCGACGACGACAGCGGCAACACGAACGTCTACGTCAGCGACGTGTACGTCACGGGCGGCGACAACGACGCACCCGTCCCCGGACTCCCGGTCTGCTGACCCGGTCCGGGCGTCGGCGCGCAGGGGACAGGAACGGAAAGACGCAGGCCGGTCGCGTGACTCCGGTCCCCGCCCGGGGCGCGAGGAACGGGGCGCGGCAACCGGACGGGAGCCGGACCGGTGCGGCGGCGGCGCGGGCCGGCGGGGGACCGGTCTCCTCCTCAGCCCTCGGCCTCCACGTACCGCTCCAGCCCGGAGGCCGTCACCCTCTTCTCGTCCCTGAACAGCCGCGTGCCCCGCTCGCACAGGTGCCGGTCGGCCCGGGCCCGGGCGCAGAACTCCTCCGGGGTGACGCCGAACAGCTCCCTCAACCGGGCTGAGCCGACGAGGAGTTCGGTGAGCAGGGGGCGTTGGCCGGGGTGCGTGCGCGGGGCGCCGGTGCCGTCGTGCAGAACGCCGCGGCGGTTGACGTAGGCGTACACGCCCGGGAGGGTGACGCCGGGCGCCGGCTCGACGCGCACCTCGGGGGCGGGCAGCCAGGCGCGGCGGTAGTTGCCGTGCGGCAGCGGCACCCCTTCGCTCGCGTCGATCACCGCGAGCTGCTCACGGTTCAGCCAGGTGACGAACAACTCCCGTACCGCGCCCGGCGCTTCGAAGGGCGACGCGGACACATAGCCGAGGCGGCTGACGTGCGCGGAGACACCCACGTCGAGGCCGGTGACCTGGGCCTTGACCATCGGGATCGGTGAGGTGATCCCGAACTCTTCCATCTTGTGGCGCAGTTGGGCCGGACTGGCGTTGGAGCCGACGGCCAGGACAGGGGTGCGGTCCGTGTGCACCAGGACGTCGAGGGGCCGCAGCCGGTCGCCGTCCAGGAGCCCGGACTCCTTCGGCCACACGCCCGGGTACAGCAGCGGATGATCGCGCGGTGCCCCGGCCAGGCCGAGCGCCTCCAGGGTGAGTTCCCGCACGACCGGCTCAGTCCGCCGGCGGCAGCTCGCCCGAGCCGCGGGTGATCAGCCGGGTCGGCAGCTCGATCCGCTCGGGGGCGGCCAGGGTGCCGTCCAGCTGGCGGAAGAGGCGCTCGGCGGCCGTACGGCCGAGGGCCGCCGCGTCCTGGGCGACGACGGTGACCCCCGGCTGCAGCAGATCGGCCAGCTCGATGTCGTCGAATCCGACGAGGGCGACCCGACGCTGGTGTTCGGCCAGCACCCGGATCACCGTGACCGTCACCCGGTTGTTGCCCGCGAAGACCGCGGTGACGGGGGAGGGGCCGGTGAGCATCTCCTCGGCCGCCCGGCGTACCCGCTCGGGGCCGGTCACACCCAGCGACATCCACGCGTCCTCCACCGGTACACCGGCGTCCTCCATCGCGGCCCGGTAGCCGCGCAGCCGCTCGGCGGCGGTGTGGATGCGGGGCATGTCGCCGATGAAGCCGATCCGGCGGTGCCCGTGGGCGATCAGGTGCGCCACGCCGTCCCGGGCACCGCCGAAGTTGTCCGAGAGGACCACATCGACGTCGAGGTGACCGGCCGGACGGTCCACGAACACCGTGGCCACGCCCGCCTTCAACTCGGGCTCCAGATACCGGTGGTCGTCCCCGGCGGGGATCACCACCAGCCCGTCCACCCGCCGTGCGCACAGCGCCAGCACCAACTCCTGCTCGCGCTCCGGATCCTCGGCGCTGGAGCCGTTGATCAGCAGCGCCCCGTGGGCCCGGGCCACCTCCTCGACGGCGCGGCTGAGGGGGCCGTAGAACGGGTCCGCGAGATCCTCCAGGACCAGGCCGATGCTGGCGGTGCGGCCTTTGCGCAGCACCCGCGCGCTGTCGTTGCGGCGGAAGCCGAGGGCGTCGATGGCCTCCTGGACGCGCCGCTCCGTCTCCGGCGTGACACCCGGCTCACCGTTGACCACGCGTGAGACCGTCTTCAGTCCGACGCCGGCTCGCGCGGCCACGTCCTTCATGGTGGGACGGTTGCCGTAGCGGCTGCCGGCGAGGCGATCGGCGCGGCGGTGGGTGTCGGGCACGGTGCGGTGTCCTGTCCTGTCGTCCACGGGGATGCGGTGATCCTGTCGTCCACGGGGATGCGGTGAGCCATGATGTGTATGAGGATGTGGCGTCGAGCATAGAGCCTGGACAACGTTGTCAGCTGCGGGAGACACTGTCCACCGCAATCTCCGGCCTGCGCCCCCACCGCGAGACCGGCCCGCTGTTCCCTCATGGTTGTTCTCATGGTTGTCCATGTCTGACGGGGAGATCCGACACTGATGCACACCGACCTCGTGGCCGCGCTCGACATCGGCGGCACCAAGATCGCCGGAGCGCTGGTGGACGGCCACGGCCGGATCCAGGCCCGCGCGCAGCGCGCCACGCCCGCCCGGGAGGACGGCGACACCGTGATGCGGGCCGTCGAGGAGGTGCTCGCCGAGCTGACCGCGTCGCCCCTGTGGGGGCGCGCCGTGGCCCTCGGCATCGGCAGCGCGGGCCCGGTGGACGCCTCCACGGGCACGGTGAGCCCGGTGAACGTGCCCGGCTGGCGCGACTATCCGCTGGTCCGGCGGGTGCAGGCGGCCGTCGGCGGGCTCCCCGTCGAGCTGATCGGCGACGGTGTGGCGATCACGGCCGCCGAGCACTGGCAGGGCGCCGCCCGCGGCCACGTCAACGCGCTGTGCATGGTGGTGTCGACGGGCGTCGGCGGCGGCCTCGTCCTCAACGGCAGGCTGCACCCCGGCCCCACTGGCAACGCGGGCCACATAGGGCACATCAGCGTGGACCTCGACGGCGACCCGTGCCCGTGCGGTGGGCGCGGTTGTGTGGAGCGCATCGCGAGCGGTCCGAACATCGCCCGCCGGGCGGTCGGGAACGGCTGGCGCCCCGGCCCGGACGGTGATGTCTCCGCCGCCGCGGTGGCCGCCGCCGCCCGCGCGGGCGACCCGGTCGCCGTGGCCTCCTTCGAGCGGGCCGCCCAGGCGCTGGCCGCCGGCATAGCGGCCACCGCGACCCTCGTCGAGATCGACATCGCCGTCATCGGCGGCGGTGTGGGCAAGGCGGGCGACGTCCTGTTCGCGCCCCTGCGCAAGGCCCTGAGCGACTACGCGACCCTGTCGTTCGTCCGGCGTCTGACCGTGGAACCCGCGCAGATGGGCACGGACGCGGGACTGGTCGGGGCGGCGGCGGCGGCCCTCGCCCGGCGGGCGGACCCGGCCGCGGCGGTGGTCTGACGCGTCCGAAGCACCTCGGCAGGAACGTTTTGTCTGAAGGGCTCGGCCCTCCCGCACGGGAAGGCCGAGCCCTTCGTCATCCAGCGGCTCCTCTGCGGGCGGAGTGTTTTGAACATGTTCAAAATATTGCGGTAGGGTGACTCTGGACGGAGAGGGGGCCCCATGAAGATCGTGATACCCGGTGGAACCGGGCAGGTGGGTACGGTCCTGAACCGCGCGCTGACCGCCGCGGGACACGAGGTCGTCGTCCTGACCAGGCGACCGCGGCACGAGCGCGAAGTCGCCTGGGACGGCGAGACGCCGGGCCCGTGGGCGCGGGAGATCGACGGCAGCGACGTCGTGGTCAACCTGGCCGGACGCAGCGTCAGTTGCCGGTACACCGAGGCGAACCTGAAGGCCATGATGGACTCGCGGGTACGCTCCACGCGGGTCGTGGGCGAGGTGATCGCCGCCGCCGCGCGTCCGCCGCGCGTCTGGCTGCAGATGAGCACGGCCACCGTCTACGCCCACCGGTTCGACGCCCCGAACGACGAACTGACCGGTCTGCTCGGCGGCACCGAACCCGGCGTACCGGACTACTGGGCCTACAGCGTCGAGATAGCCACCGCCTGGGAACGCGCTCAGGAGCAGGCCGCGACCCCGCGCACGCGCAAGGTCGCCCTGCGCTCCGCCATGGTGATGAGTCCCGGCCAGGGGGGCGTCTTCGACGTCCTGTCGAGGCTCGTACGGCTGGGACTGGGCGGCCCGGTCGCGGGCGGCGCCCAGTACGTGTCGTGGATCCATGACCGGGACTTCGTCCGCGCGGTCGAGTTCCTCGTCGACCGGGAGGACCTCAGCGGCCCCGTGAACCTCGCCGCCCCCGCGCCCCTCCCGCACCGCGCGTTCCTGCGTGCCCTGCGCTCCGCCTGGGGTGTTCCGGTGGGCCTGCCGGCCACCCGGTGGATGGCGGAACTCGGCGCCTTCGCGCTGCGCTCGGACACCGAACTCCTGCTGAAGAGCCGTCGTGTCGTGCCCGGCCGCCTGCTCGACGCGGGCTTCGCCTTCGAGCACCCCGAGTGGCCGCGTGCAGCCGACGACCTGGTGCGCCGCCGGCGCGACTCCTCCGCCTCGGACTCCGTCGCACGAGCCCTGCGTCCGTAGCGGTAGCGGTAGCCGGAGCCGCAGCCGTGGCCGTAGGTGTCGGCGCTGGCCCCGCCCCGGTGTCGCGCGGGACTCCGCGGTGGGTCCGGTCGCCGGGGCGGCGGGTGGGCTCCCGTGCCGTGCCCGTCGACGGATCGCGGGGTGTGATCCCCCTCCGTGCGGTGCTGGTCGGCGGGTGGCGGTCGCCGGACGGTCGGGCGTGGCTCCCGTGCCGCGCCGGTCACCGGGCGCGTCCCCCACACGGCCCCGATCACCGCGAGGCCGAGCGTGACCCTCCGCGCCGTTCGTCAGTTGAACTCGTTATGAAGAAGCGCAGCATGCTCGCCATCGCCTCCCTCGCCACCGGCTTCGTCGTCGCGGCGGTCACCCCCTCCCACGCCCTGGGCGAGGAGCTGAGGGACCTGGACGTCGACAAGACCCTCAGCGCACTCGACCGCACCGTCGCCAGCGACAGTCTGGACGGCGTCGACGAGCGTGCCCTCGGGGAGAACCGCCCCTGACGGGATACGGCACCGCAGGACCGTGACGCCGGCGCCCCCGGGAGGAGGGGGCGCCGGCGCCTCCTTGTGCGCCCTCAACTGCGGCTGGTTTCCATGGCAGGGTGGAGCGGGCAAGCCACAGGGGGCCAACAGCAGAGGGGGAACCGTGACCGTCGTCTGGATCAACGGCGCTTTCGGTGCGGGGAAGACCACCACCGCGCGGGAACTGATCGAACTGATCCCGAACAGCACGCTCTTCGACCCCGAGGTCATCGGCGGAGCGCTCCCGTACCTGCTGCCGCCCAAGCACCTCGCCGAGGTCGGCGACTTCCAGGACCTGCCGATCTGGCGACGGCTCGTGATCGACACGGCGGCCGCGATGCTCTCCGAGCTGGGCGGGACCCTGGTGGTCCCGATGACCCTGCTGCGCCAGGACTACCGGGACGAGATCTTCGGCGGCCTGGCCGCCCGCCGCATCACCG
Source organism: Streptomyces sp. NPDC003011 (assembly GCF_053591515.1). Classification (NCBI taxonomy): domain Bacteria; kingdom Bacillati; phylum Actinomycetota; class Actinomycetes; order Kitasatosporales; family Streptomycetaceae; genus Streptomyces; species Streptomyces sp. NPDC003011. The sequence goes on along the minus strand of NZ_JBSFTY010000102.1, from coordinate 6,450 downwards.
TGCGGCATGTGCTCCTCGCCCCGGCGGAAACGATCCTGCGCGAGCGAATAGCCCGGCGCGAGGTCCCGCCCGACCTCCCCGACGGGGAGATCCGCGTACGGCAGTGGTCGTACGACCACATAGAACCGTACCGATCCGCCCTCGCCTCCTGGCTCACCGCGGACGCCCACCCGATCGACACCAGCGCCCTCACGCCGTACGAGACCGCCTCCCGTATCGCCGAGGCCGTCGGCAGCGGCGGCGTGCCCGTCTGCGACATCGTGCAGACGCCCGAGCCGACCTCCGAGACGCTCGCCGCGGGCGTCCTCCTCTTCGACGAGCAGGACCGGGTGCTGCTCGTCGACCCCACCTACAAGGCGGGCTGGGAGTTCCCCGGCGGGGTCGTCGAGCCCGGTGAGGCTCCGGCCCGCGCCGGTGTGCGCGAGGTCGCCGAGGAGACCGGCATCCGCCTCGACGACGTACCCCGCCTCCTCGTCGTCGACTGGGAACCGCCGGTGCCTCCGGGGTACGGCGGTCTGCGCCTCCTCTTCGACGGCGGCCTCCTGGACTCCGCCGACGCCGGGCGTCTGCTGCTGCCCGGGCCGGAGCTGCGCGACTGCCGTTTCGTCACCGAGGAGGAGGCCGCCGACCTGCTGCCGCCCGTGCGCTACGAACGGCTGCGCTGGGCCCTGCGGGCGCGGGAACGGGGCGCGGCGCTGTATCTGGAGGCCGGGATCCCGGTCGGCTGACCCGCCGTGACCTCCCCGCCGCGCCATGGTGGCGGCGGGGAGGGCGGGAGGCCGCCTTGTACGGGAGCCGTGTGCGCGGGGCGGCCCGGCGAGGCGCACCGCGAACTCCCCACGAGACCGTCGTGCCACCTCTGTGTCAGAGCCGACGAGACGTCTGTCCGGTGTCAACTGTTGGCAACCCGCGCGAACAGTCACTTTCCGCCCCTGAACCGTCTTGACCGGCTCACGGCGCGTTGCGACAGTCCGCGGAGTCTTCCCGGCGGCGCCGGCACTGGCGCCGGTTGCTCACCGCGCTGACCGGCTGGGGGCCCAGCACCCCGGACGGCAGGGCGATCGGGTACGACCGACGTCGTGTACGGCTTCGTCGGCCCCCGTGTACGCCTCGCCTGAGACCCGACAGCCGCGTAAGGAACGCCCCGTGTCCCTGGGGACTTCTCCCCACAGGCGATGGGGGCACGGGGGCGCCCCCCCCGTGGTCAGCCAGAAGCCCCGTATGCGGCTGCCGCTCGCCGAAGTGCCGTGTCGGCGCGGCCGAGGACCGGGGCACCGTGGCCGAAGCAGGCCACGTCCGTGTCGAGCGCCGCCAGGCGGTGGCAGGCGGCGAGGACCTGGGACCGGTCGAGGTTGAACACGCCCGGCATCACGCTCCCGTCGACCGGGGACGCGGCGATCGTGTCGCCCGTGAACAGGACGCCTCGATGCGGGAGATGGAGCGCGACACTGCCGTGCGTGTGGCCCGGGACGTGGACCACGCGTGCTCCGCCACCGAAGTCCAGGAGGTCGTCGCCGGACAGCTCGGTGACCTTCGGCGGGCGCGGGTAGTCGCCCTGGGGGAGGTGACGGAGGGCCTCGGCGTGCAGAGGGCGCTCCCAGTCCTCGAACACCGGGGGCGGGCCCGGCACCTCACCCCGTACGGCGGGGGCGTCCAGGCGGTGGACCAGCACCTCGGCGCCGGTCGACGCCGCCAGCTCACCGGCCCCTCCCGCGTGGTCCTCGTGGAAGTGGGTGAGCACGATCCGCCGGAGGTGCCCCAGCGTCCCGGCGAGGGCGGCGATCGGCGCTCCGGAACCCGCGGGCCCGGCGTCGATCAGCGTCAGCTCGTCACCGTCACGCCAGAGATAGGCCTGGCCGACCGGGAAGCGCAGCAGGCGGAGTTCGGGAAGGAGCTCGACGACGTCCATGCGACGACCGTAGAGAAGGCCCCCGCCCGCGGGCGAGGGCCTTAGCTGAGGGCAGAGGGATCAGCCGGCCGCGTAGTTGCGCAGGAACAGCGCCTCCGCCACCGACAGGCGCTCCAGCTCCTGCGGGGACACGCTCTCGTCCACCGCGTGGATCTGGGCCTCCGGCTCGCTGAGGCCGATCAGGAGGATCTCCGCGCGCGGGTACAGGGCGGCGAGGGTGTTGCACAGCGGGATGGAGCCCCCCTGGCCGGCGTACTGCATCTCCTGGCCCGGGTAGGCGACCGCCATCGCCTCGGCCATCGCCGTGTACGCCGGGCTGGTCGTGTCCGCGCTGAACGCCTGGCCCTGCCCGATCTGCTCGGTGCGCACCCGGGCGCCCCACGGCGTGTGCGTCTCCAGGTGGGCCTGGAGCAGCTTGGTCGCCTCGGTCGCGTCCACGCCCGGCGGCACCCGCAGGCTGACCAGCGCGCGGGCGCTCGCCTGCACGGAGGGGGTGGCGCCGACGACCGGCGGGCAGTCGATGCCGAGGACCGTGACGGCCGGGCGGGCCCAGATCCGGTCGGCGACGGTGCCCGAGCCGATCAGCTCGACGCCGTCCAGCACCTTGGCGTCCTGACGGAACTGCTCCTCGTCGTACTGGAGCCCGTCCCAGGACGTCGCCGGGGCGAGCCCGTCGACCGTGGTCGAGCCGTCCTCGGCGCGCAGCGAGTCCAGGACGCGGATCAGCGCGCCGAGCGCGTCGGGGGCGGCGCCGCCGAACTGACCGGAGTGCAGGTTGCCCGCGAGGGTGTCGATCTCGACGCGGACGAGGGTCATGCCGCGCAGGGTCGAGGTGACCGTGGGCAGGCCGACCCGGAAGTTGCCCGCGTCGCCGATGACGACGGTGTCGGCCTCCAGCAGGTCGGGGTGTTCCTCGGCGTACCGCTCCAGGCCGCCCGTGCCCATCTCCTCCGACCCCTCGACGATGACCTTCACGTGGACCGGCACGCCGCCGTCGGCCTTCAGGGCGCGCAGCGCCAGCAGATGCATGATCACGCCGCCCTTGCAGTCGGCGGCCCCGCGCCCGTACCAGCGGCCGTCGCGCTCGGTCAGTTCGAAGGGCGGGGTGGTCCAGGCGGCCTCGTCCAGCGGGGGCTGCACGTCGTAGTGCGCGTACAGCAGGACCGTCCTGGCGCCCTCGGGGCCGGGCAGGTAGCCGTACACCGACTGGGTGCCGTCGGGGGTGTCGAGCAGGGCGACGTCCTGGAAGCCCTCGGCGGTGAGCGCGTTGGCGACCCACCGTGCGGCGCCCTCGCTCTCGCTGCGGGGGAACTGGTCGAAGTCCGCCACCGACTTGAAGGCCACCAGCTCGGTGAGCTCCGCCTTCGCCCTGGGCATCAGCGAGGCGACGGTCTCGGCGACCGGATGCGACGACATGGGCACGCTCCTTGTGGGTGCGACGTTGTGCCAGTGAGTGCCGTAGATCCTCCCACAGTGGCCTGCGGCGATGTCCGCCGTAGGATGCGGGGGACAGGTGCGGCAGCGGCTTGATCGGGAGCAGTAGACCATCGTGAGCAGCGAGAACTCTTCGGCGGACGGCACTTCGGCGGACGACGTGCAGCGGGTGTGGGACGTCGTCGTGGTGGGCGCGGGACCCGCGGGGGCCTCGGCGGCCTACGCGGCGGCGGTCGCGGGGCGGCGGGTGCTGCTGCTGGAGAAGGCCGAGCTGCCCCGGTACAAGACGTGCGGCGGCGGCATCATCGGGCCCTCGCGGGACTGTCTGCCACCCGGCTTCGAGCTGCCGCTGCGGGACCGTGTGCACGCGGTGACGTTCTCGCACAACGGCCGCTTCAGCCGCACCCGCCGCTCCCGGCAGATGCTGTTCGGGCTGATCAACCGCCCCGAGTTCGACCACCAGCTGGTCGAGCACGCGCAGAAGGCGGGGGCGGAGCTGCGGACGGGCGTCACCGTCCAGCGGGTCGAGCAGCACGGCTCGGCCGTGCCGGACCGGCGTACGGTCGCGGTCGTCCTCCAGGGCGGCGAGACGGTCCTCGCGCGGGCCGTCGTCGGCGCGGACGGCAGCGCCAGCCGCATAGGGGCACACGTCGGCGTGAAGCTCGACCAGGTGGATCTGGGCCTGGAGGCGGAGATCCCGGTGCCGGAGACCGTCGCCGAGGACTGGAAGGGGCGGGTGCTCATCGACTGGGGGCCGATGCCCGGAAGTTACGGCTGGGTGTTCCCGAAGGGCGACACGCTGACGGTCGGGGTGATCTCGGCGCGCGGAGAAGGGGCGGCCACCAAGCGGTACCTGGAGGAGTTCATCGGGCGGCTCGGCCTCGCCGGCTTCGAGCCGAGCATCTCCTCCGGCCACCTGACCCGCTGCCGTGCCGACGACTCGCCGCTGTCGCGGGGGCGGGTGCTGGTGTGCGGCGACGCGGCGGGGCTCCTGGAGCCGTGGACCCGCGAGGGCATCTCGTTCGCGCTGCGGTCGGGCCGGCTCGCGGGCGAGTGGGCGGTCCGGATCGCGGAGGCGCACGACGCGGTGGACAGCCGGCGCCAGGCCCCGAACTACGCGTTCGCCATCAAGGCGGGGCTCGGCGTCGAGATGAGCGTCGGCAAGAGCATGCTGACGGTGTTCGAGCGGCGCCCCGGCCTGTTCCACGCGGCGCTCACCGGCTTCCGGCCGGCCTGGAAGGCGTTCACCGGTATCACCCGCGGCTCGACGTCGCTGGGCGAGCTGGTCCGCTCGCATCCCTTGGCGCAGCGCGCCCTGACCGCCATGGACCGCCGGCCCGCGGCGGATGCAGCGGGTCCTGCGGATCCCGCGGACGGCGAGGTCAGCCCCTCACCGTGATGACCTCGCCCCGCCCCCGGCCTCCCGCCCGAGACGGTGACGGCCTTCGTGGCGGCGGCCTCGGCCCAGCTGTCCGGCCTGATCGCGTTCGAGCTGTCCGGACAGTTCAACCGGGTGGCCGAGGACCGGGAGCGGTTCTTCCGACACGCGGTGCGCCAACTCGCACACACCGTGGGCCTGGTGCACGCGCAGCGTGGGCGGGCCACGAGGAGCAGGCAGGCGCTCAGGCCGCCGGTGGCGGCACGGCAGTCAGGCTCCGATGGCGGGAGGGTGCCGAGGCCCGGGTGGTGTGAGGGGGATCAGGTCCGGGCGCGTGATGGTGCTTGGGCCGGGTCGTCAGGCTCGGGGGCGCGAGGAGGCTCCGGCGGCATGGCGGCATGGCGGCACGGGGGCACGGGGGCACGGGGGCAGGAGGCGCGGCGGCGCCAGGCTCCGGGAGACGCAAGGGCGCTTGAGGCCCGGACGCGCGAGGACGGACAGGCCCCAGCGGCATGACGGCGCTCAGGCTCCGGTGGCGGGAGGGTGCTCGGACCCGGTGGCGGGAGGGTGCTCGGGCCCGGTGGCGAGCGGGTGCTCGGGCCCGGTGGCATGACGGCGCTCAGGCCACCGGCAGTGACGGTGCGAGGAGCGCCGGTGCGGGCAGCAGGGCCGGGTCCTGGCGCAGGACGCGCTGGTGCAGCGCGCGCAGGGCCGGGCCCGGGTCCGCGCCCAGCGCCTCGGCGAGCCGCCGCCGCGCGCCCTCGTACGCGGTGAGCGCGTCCGTCGGGCGGCCGGTCCGGCACAGCGCGAGCATCAGCAGCTCGACGAGGCGTTCCCGCAGGGGGTGCGCCGCCACGAGCCGGACCAGTTCATGGAGGAGGCCGTGGTCGCCACCTGGACGGTCGCGATCCTCGTGCTGTCGGAGCTCGCCCGCACCCGGCGTGAGCAGCGGGCCCGCGAGGCGCCGAACTGGCGCAGGCGGCGCGGCGGCGCGCGGACGAGGAGCGGGTGCGCATCGCCGCGAACTGCACGACGTCCTCGCGCACAGCATCGTACGGGCGGTGGTGGCAGGCGACGCGCTGCTGTCGCCGGGGGTGACCCGCCGGCTGATCGTCGAGTTCGCCGCCCGCTCCAGGGAACCGGCCGCCGCGGACGGCCTCGCCCGGCTCACCGAGCGGGAGTGGGAGGTGATGGCGCTGGCCGGCATCGGGCTGTCCAACGAGGAGATCGCCCGCCTCCTGGTGGTCAGTCCGCTCACCGCCAAGACCCACGTCAGCCGTACGATGGTCAGGCTCGGCGTCCGCGACCGGGCCCAACTCGTCGTGCCGGCCTACGAGTCCGGGTTGGCGCGGCCCGGCCGGCTGGGCTGGGACGCGGGCCGGAAGCGGACCAGCACGCTGATCACCCGGGCGAGGAAGAGGACCGGCGCGAGGACGGTACCGGCGCGGAGCAGGAAGAGCTCCAGCAGGCGCGGCAGGTCGAACAGCAGCGCCGGACCGGCCACCGCCCCGAAGAACACCGCCGCCAGGAACAGCGCACTGCACAGCGCGTACCCGATCTCGACGGTGATCGCGTCCCGCTCCGCCTGACCGCGGCGGCCCCCGTACGTCGTCATGACCGGAGTGTCACAGGCGTGCGCCCGGCGGGGCAAGGACCCCGCAGCTCGCCGCCGGAGCAGACGTCGAGGTTGAGCCCCTCCTCGTGCAGCCAGCGCACGACGGCCCGGGAG
>NZ_JBSFTY010000101.1:0-29934 GCF_053591515.1 Streptomyces sp. NPDC003011 | reverse complement strand
GCGCCCCCGACGTCGTCGAGTACGGCAACACCGACACGGCCGGTTACGTGAAGGACGGCGGACTCGCCGACGTCACCGAGGAGTTCACGTCCTGGCACCGACGGCCTCGTCGGGCCGCACCACTTGTCGGGTGTACTGGCCAGCGCCGCTACCTGGACGAACGACTCGACGCAGTACGCAACACTCCGTGCCGCCACGCCGGATCAGATGACTGCGGCTGTGTGGGACGGCACCTGGCAACAGGGTGCCTCGGCCCTCGGCCTGGACGGCCTCGCCGAACGCGTCCACCCCCCGCTGATGACCTCGCTGGAAGAGCGCCTCCAGTCGCTGCGCCGACTGGACGATCAGACCGGCGGCGGCCCGCTGTCCCAACGGCAGGTCCGAAAGGCCCTCTCCGAAGTCGTCCTCATCCTGCGGGCCAGCAGGTACAACCCGGACATCCGCACCAGGCTGCTCCGCAACGCGGCCGGCCTGGCCCAGCTCGGAGGCTGGATGGCCTTCGACGGAAACCTCGCCGCAGCGGCCCAGCGCTACCAGCTGCTGGCCATCCGCTTCGCCCAGGCGGCAGGCGACCACGACAGCGTCTCCAACATCTTGGGCATGCTCGCCTACCAGCACGCTGCACACGGCCAGCCGGCAGAGGCCCTGCGCTTCGCGGCCAGTGCCGTCGCGCACTCCGCCCATAGACTTCCACTCGTACGGGCCCGGGCACTCGGACGCCTGGCGACAGCCCACGCAAGCGCCGGCGATGTCGACGGCTTCCGCCGTGCCGCCGACGAGTGTCAGGCACTGATCGCCCGGCGCACACCCGAAGATCCGCCCAGCCTGTACTACTTCACCGACGACCAACTCGCCGCCGAGTCCGGACACGCCCTGGTAGAACTCGCCGTCACGAACCCCCGCCACTCACGCACCCTGCTGACGGAAGCCTTCGACCTGCTCTCACCCCTGGTCAGCCAGGGATCCGACGGCGGCTACCAGCGTTCCGCCGTTCTCCACGGCATCCATCTCGCCCGCGCCCGTCTCCTCACCAAGGACTCCGAGGCGACCGCCCACGTCCTGAAGACCGTCGCCGGCCAAGTGACCGGCGTCCAGTCGCTTCGCTGCCGCGCGCTCCTGACCGACCTTCGCCGCCACGCCGGCCCGCGGCTGCGCTCCGGCGACCGCTCCGATGTCATCGCAGTCGTCGACCGGGCACTATCAGCGGTATGACGTCGCCCTCCAGCAGCCCTCAGCTCCCCGTCACATGGGCCATTGAGCCGGTCCCGTACGACACTCCGGCCGTCCAGCAGCTCCTGCGAGAGTTCCAGGCTGCCCAGACTGAGGTCTACGGGTATGCCGACGATCCCAATGACACACCGGCCGCGGACTACGACCCGCCCACCGGCCTGTTCCTCCTCGCTCGCGACGCCTCCCGCCGTCCCGTCGGCTGCGGCGGCTGGCGCCGCATCGACGCGACCACGGGCGAGATCAAACGCATGTACGTGCACCCGGACGCGCGCAGACATGCTCTCGGCAGACAGCTGCTGCACGAGCTGGAGGACCATGCGCGTCAGCTCGGTCTCACGCACATGCAGTTGGAGACCGGCGTGGCCAACACCGCGGCCCTCGCTCTCTACCGGTCGCAGGGCTACCGACCCATCGCCGCGTATCGTCTCGGCCGGGACCCGGCGGTAAACCGTGCGCTTCGCAAAGCCCTATGAGCGGTGAAGCTTGGGCCGTCGGCGAAGCCCAGCTACCCGATGCCGAGGGCCGGGCGTACCGAGGTGCCTAGGCCGGACCGGGGAGCTTGGCGAAGGCAGCGGCGAGCTGCCGGGCAGTCACCGGCTCCGACTCGGGGAGCCCGGCCTCAAGCCAGGCCTGCTTGGAGGCGACGGTGTCATCTTCCGCCGCCTTGACGAGGAAGTTCTTGGCGGAGTTCGAAGCGATCGGCTCACTCGCCTCCCCCAGGTCGGACAAGTGCACGGCGACGCGGGAGTTGTGCTGCTGATTCTTGGCCATCGGCTCGTTGAAGCGGTACACCCTGACGCGATGGCTGATCAAGGACCGGGCGTGCTCGATCATGACCTGCCCGGCGTCGGTGTCGCCGCGGTCGGTGCGGATCTGCTCGAATTCGTTGGAGGTGTTCAGCAGCGTGAGCACCCCGCGGGTACTCACCGCCTCGACACTCACTCCGATCACAACCGCAGTGAACTGACTGCTCCGGCTGGGATCAGTCAGGCGCTGAAGGCGGCTGTCCAGGGCGTCGCCCAGCGTGAAGAGTTCCATGGCCAGCGCCATGACCCGTTCCTTCCACTGGCCTTCCTGACCAGGGGGACACGGGCCGGCGGCCTGGGAAGCGGCGATGACGAGATCGAGACGGTTGGTCACTCGCCCATCATCGCCGATCCTTCAGGGCATCCGCGCGGACCTGTGCCCGGGGGAGCGAACCTGCTCCTCCCGGGCACAGTGGTCAATGGCGGTGGACGGGCTCCCCGGTGTCCTCGGGGAGTTCGAAGCCTGCGTCGTAGTCGACGCCGGACTCCGGGCCGACAAGATCGCCGGGCGTGGCGCCGGTGCAGTACGCGTCGAAGACCTCGGCAGCGGTGAGGGGAGACAGGCGACCGTGCAGGACTCGCCAGCCGCATACGCGCTCGTGGGCGTCAGATGCCGACGGGGTGGTGCGCATGAGAACTCCGCCCGGCCCGCCCATGGCGAGGGCGGCAGCAAGGATCGTGGTGAAGCGAACCGCCTCGATCGGCGTGGCGTCGGCGAGGACGTCGGCCGTCGCGTGCGTGACATTCAGCGAGGCGGCCAGGGGGTTGTTCTCGAAGAGGAATGAGCACACCAGACGGCTGCTGCACTGCGGCCCGGCCCCGTCGAGCAGGGCCGCCAGGAGATGCTTGGCTTTCTCAAGCGCGGCACTGCCGAGGTCGTGACCGCAGCGGGAGCAGGTGCCCAGGCTGAGCAACAGTCCAGAGGCGAAATCCCAGGTGGTTTGCTCGACCGCCCGCTCGGCGAGCGTGCCCATCAACTCACGGAGGTCCTGTCCCTCGTAGACGACGTGTGCGGAGGACGCGGCTTCAGTGGCCGTGAAGAGGGCGCGACTGAGAGGGTCGGCAGGATCTATGGAGCGCTGGCTGCAGAAGTCCGCGTAGTCGGTGGGGTCGAGGAGCACCGCGATGGTGTGCTGACCCTTGGCGGTGTGGCTGCGAAGGAGGGCTTCGACGTGGCGCAGGTAGGCGCCGTAGTCCTCGAGCGGGACCGCCGCAAGACGACGCATCGCGTGGAAGTCGACCGGGTCTCCGAGGACTCCGATGACCGCGGGAACATCGGCCGAGAGCGGGTTGGCGGCGCGCTCGTCATTGGGGATCGTCATAAAGGCCTCCGCTGAGACGTGGCACAGATGGGCTGGGGGCATGGAGCCGACTGGTCCGAAAGTGCGACGGGGCAGGCTCTCGCTGTCTGCTGGATCAATCCGCGCGCCTGGCGCTGGTGTTGGTGGGCGAGGAAGAACACCGGCCCACGACGTACTCCGGCGGGGAGGGGCGCGGGGGTACTTCTCCGCCGCGCCGCGCCAGCAGCATACCTATATTAAGTTGTCACGACAACCTGATATTCGGCAGTACTGACCCGCGTCACGTTGCAAGGCGGGCACGCCTCAACGGAGGTGGCGTTGGCGCCCTCGGTAGTGGCAGTGGCCGATTCTGGCTTCTCATCGGGGCGCAAATCGTGCTGGAACGCAATGGACTGCCACATGTTGCCTGGCCGCACTCACGCTGATCCTTCGCAAAGTGAGGGGCGCGCCTCGGTCCCTGAGGCGGTTCCTGGTCGCACGTCCGACACGAAGGAGTTCCCTCGTGATAACCCAGCGCCTCAAGCGCACCGTCCTGGCCACGACGATGGGTCTGGCTGTCGCTGCCGGTGGCCTTGCCACCGCCTCGACGGCGCAGGCGGCCGACACCGGACACACCAAGGTCAGCTGCAGCGCGGTCAAGATCCGCAAGGCCCCGTCGAAGACCGCCACGGTGGTGGGCATCGGCTACCGGGGCGACAGGGTCGCCTACGACCAGTGGGCGTACCGCAAGGTTGAGAGGCAGTGGTACACCCGCGGGACGGTCACGCGGCGGAGCGACGGCAAGAAGGTCCGCGGCTACATGGTCTACCAGTGTGCCAACCCCTACGGCACCAACCCCGCGCCCACGCCGCCCATCCCCAAGTAGCCCACGGCTAACCGGCCTTGTGTCCCGGCGGCACCGCGCCCCGGCCGGCTGCCCATCCGCGCCCAGCGCCGGACACGCGTCTCTCTTCCTCGGCAGGACGGCCGTGAGGCGGCCGTCTGCCTCACGGGCCACCGCCCCGCATGCCAGTGGCCACGCCCCGGCCGGGCGCGGACATCCGTCCCTTCTTCTCTTACGAAAGGTTGCTGCACGATGATCCGCAATCTCGCCGCCCGCACGGTTGCCCCCGCCGCCCTCGCCCTGGCGGCCGCTGCCACCCTGACCGTGACCTCCGCCCCCGCCGCGCACGCCGTGGGCGAGAACAGCAAGTGCACCGTCAACTGGTCGAACTTCGGCGCCACCGTGGCCAAGAACGGCTGGAACTACCGCACCGGTCCGTCCACCGCGTACGCCAGCCGCGGCTACCTGTACCGGGGCGACAAGCTGACCGTGCTGTGCAGCCGCGGCAGCTGGGACTACGCCCAGCTCTCCAAGCGCTCCAAGTCGGGCATCCCCAAGGGCACCAAGGGCTGGGTGCGCGACGACGGCCTCTACCAGCTGGGCGGCTGACCGGCCCGGCCCGCCACGCGTGTAGGTTCCCAGGACTCGTGGCCACTTCTCACGAACCGTGGCCAGTCGGCGGCCAGCGCTGAGACTTCGCAGGTCAGCGAGGCGCCCTCGGTGGCAAGGCCGAGGACTTGGACACAGCCGTGGGAATGAGCGGCTGGCCACGGCGTGAGACACCGCGAGAAGCCGCAGGTCACCGCCTCGCCGTAGGACATGAGCGACGAGAACCTACAACGCGGTGGTGTCGTACCCGACACGGCTACGACACCAGGCTCTGGAATCCGCTGGTGAGCCGCCTGCTGCGGCACCCGCTCTCCCACCCTCTCCCCGGCCACGGATGGCCAGCCAACCACCTTGTTCCCTGGAGGAAGCACCATGTCCGCCCTCAAGCGCACCGCCATCACCTTGCTCGCCGCCGCCGCTGTCACCGGCACCACGCTCGCCACCGCCGGAACGGCCTCCGCGGCCGGCTACTCCTGCAAGACCAGCAGCAGCAAGTCGTTTGACGACCCGTCGTATGGCGGGCCTGACAGCGACAACTGGGAGTTCGACGTCGAGCTGTGCGCCAAGCGGTCCGGCGGCTACATCTACACCACGGCCACGGTCTATTGGGACGGCCCCTACTCGTCCGGCACGAACAACAGCTTCACCTTCAACAAGGCGCGCTTCCACCTCGAGACCAAGAAGAGCGTGAGGGGCACGGATCCGGTCGTGAAGTCCGCGAACTACACCGGCCTGGAGCATGCGCTCGAGAACAGCAGCGCCGCAGGCAACGGTTCCTACGAGACGGGAACGCTCAAGTACCGGGCCACATCCGCGCGTTACCTCGCGGACGGCTACATACAGCTGGACTGGTCGGGCGACGGCAAGGACTACAAGGCCCCGATCCTGTTCACGGCTTCCCCCACCGTGTAGACGCCGCCCCGACTCGCGCAGCTGCTTCCGCACCGGCCCCCATCCCGTGTGGGAAGCGCCATCGCCGGGCCAGGAGCGCCGCGGCAGAGGAAGTGAACCGTATCCACCAGTCGATCACCAGCGGGCGCCGAGCGGTACGGCAACGCAATCGCTGGATGGGACCTACCACGCTGAGAGGGACTTCTGTGATCACCAGAACAAAGCGCCGCCTCGCGACCCTGACCGCCGCAGCGGCGCTGCTCGGCGGAGGCGCGGTGGTCGCCGCGCCGAGCGCCTCGGCCGTCGGCTCGTCGGCCTGCCGCTTCCACATCACCCCCGACCGTCACAAGGTGCTCATCGACGGGCTCAACTTCCGGACCGGCCCGGGGACGAACTACCTCGCCAAAGGGCTCCTCTACAAGGGCGACAAGTACCGCCCCAAGTGCGGTGTTCGCATAAACAACAAGGCCTGGAGCTACGTCAAGCTCACCCAGAGGTCCAGGAGCGGCCTGAAAGCGGGCACCTGGGGCTGGGTCCGGGCCGGCAACACGATCAGCCCGGCGTAGCCGCAGATACCGACTCCTTCAGCTTCCGCGTTTCCGCCCTCATCCCGTTGGGGCGCTACGCCTGTGTTCTCCCCGCACCGGCGTGGGCTGGCTGTTCACTCGCCGTTCTCAGCCCCACCCGCGGACAAGGGCACTCACACCCAACGTGAACCATTGGAGTAGCTGAATGCATCCACGCATCACCGCTGCCGCGACCCTGACTGCCGCATTCGTCGCCGCCGGCGCCCTGGTGGCGGCGCCCGCCTCGGCCGCCGCTGAGAACAACGTGCGGGACTACAACACCAGCGTATGGGGCTCCGCTGCGGTCAACCTGCGCACGGGCCCGAGCACCAACTACACGTCCAAGGGCCTGGTGGGCAGTGGCGATAAGATACGGGTCACCGCGACCAACACCGGTTCGTACTGCTACTGGTACAAGGTCAAGCTCCGGTCCACGAGCAGGCACGGTCTGCCGAAGAACACCGTCGGCTGGGTCAACTGGGTCTACGTCCAGAAGCTCGTGCCCAAGAACACGCAGGGCTGCTGACTGACGGTCGGGGCCCGATCCGTTGCGCCGTTGACCCCTAACCACTGATTCCCGGTCAGCAGATCCCCCGGCTGGTCGGGGGCGGCCGAGTGATGAGCCCTGGTCCGGCTCGATCGTGCGATTCCTCCACACCGCACCGCTCGGCCTGCCCGGGGTGCCGCCGCGCCCCGGCGGCACCCCGGCATCCCAACTCCTCAACAACTGCTGGAGCCGGGACATCTCCCGTAACGAGCTCGCTGCAGGTCGGCGGGCACGGCCCTGCACCGCCCCCACCGCGTGTCTCACACGACGCACTTCCCCCAAGCCGACCGCGGGCCACGGCTGCCCTGAACCTGATCCCCTGTGCCCCCATCAGGGCCCACAGACCAAGGATGTTGATCCGATGAAGAAGTCCCGCACGGTCCTCGCTGCCGGCGCAGTCACGGTGGCAGCGCTGGCCGGCACCCTCGCGAGCGCGCCGACCGCTGCGGCTGCCACGTCGTTGTGCGGCTCGAGCTACGGCTACGTAGGCAAGCACGCCCTGACCAAGGTCTCGGGGCGGGGCGGGCCGCGCACGGGCGGGTACGTCTACGTCTACTACAACGCCAAGACCAAGAAGAACTGCGCGATAACGAAGCCGGTTCCCGAACTGCGGGGCAACGCCTGGGGGCTGGGGGTGGGCCTGCACAGCCCCACCTACAAGGACGGCGAGTCCGACGGATACGCGCGCGGGCAGGTCTACACACGGTGGGCGGGACCGGTCTATGTGAAGTCACCACACGCCTGCATTACCGTGACGGGCGACCTGAACATGGGCACGCCGGGCCGCCTCCGTGCCCACTACGAGGTCGTGAAGCGGGGCGTCCACTGCGACTGACCACGACGCCAGCGCACTCCGGGAAGCTGGTGTCGGCGCCCCCTCCGGTCTGGACGGGGACTATTTGCATCCCCGTTGCACCGGCCCTCTCTGAGTCCTGTCTCTCACGGTTCAGCGTTCAGTAGTCGCGCTCGTCTCCGGCAGTGTCAATTGCGCAATGCGCCGCAGGATGCGGTCGCATTCACGACAGTCCGGCAGGCGGATATCACCGGAGGCCAGGGGAGGGAATTCCCGCAGATACCGAGCGCGACTTGGTGTGTAGCAGAGCGGATTATTCGCCGGACGGTAAATCCGTCCGACGCGGAGGTCTGCCAGCAGATAGATATGGTCCACGCCCTGGCGGTAGAACTCCAGGTGCCGAATGCTGGTGTAGTTGTGGCGGACTTCCGCAGCTACCGGAAGCTGGTCGCTGATGGCCTTCCAGTCAGCGGCCAGTTGCTCGCGGTAGCTTCGCTCGTCCACCCGAGAGGGGGACGGTGCGGGCTCGGCGGGGCGCCGCACGGGCGGCGTCGGCTCGGCCTCGGCCGCGATGTGCAGCAGGTAGCGCTCCGGCCAGGTGATGCTGCGTGGCCCGCCGTATGGGCGGCCGAGGACCGCACTGGCCCAGGCGAAGGAGTGCGGAACCTCCTGGTTGATGATGCGGGGGTCAGTGAACGGCCCCGCCTCGCGGCGGGCATGCCCGCGCAGCTCCTGTAACTGATCCTCCGTCAAAGCGGTGTCAGACATCGGCGTCCCCTTCCTGCGGCTCGCCCGGCTTGAAGAACTCCCACATTTCGACCAGCTCGGAGCCGTCGGGCCAGGTCCGGACCGAGCGCCGCTGCGCGAAGGCCCGGCCGGCCGGCCGGGCCTCGCCGATGACGCGGAGGAAGTGCGACAGGTCGCTGGTCTGCACGGGATTCGGGACCCCGGAGAGCTGGTAGTCCACTCGCTCCGTGTACCCCGCGTCGGGAAAGCCCGTGTCCGCCAGTTCGTCCAGGCCCAGCGCGCGCAGGCCGTCGACAATCCGCGCTCGGGGCGTCGGAGCCGCGATGGTGACCTCGTTCGGGACGACCCACTGCCCGCCCGGGTCGGGGGTTTGCGGCATGTAGTTCTCCGTTTCCGAATCGGTGGAGCGCAGTGGACCGTGACTACTCCTCAGCGCTACTCGTCGTTCGCGACTCGCGAATTGCCTGGAAGAAGATCGGGACGAGTTCTGTCGGCATTTGGTATCCGGCGACCTTGCCGAAACCGGGGCCGACGGGCCGGACGGGGATCTCCATTCCGTCGGGCCACCAGCCCTTTGTCACGCCCTTCTCGTAAACACTCTTGAGACCTCCGCTGTGGCCGCGCAGATTGGGTTCCCTTTCGGTACGGAGTGCATCCGCAGGGACGAATCCATCGCGTGCGACGGCCTCGACGAGGATGGTCCGGGCCCGGGGCCGAAGCGTCTCGACGTAGCGGCGGGCGCGGTCGGGGGTCCAGGAGGTGTCGATGGTGACGTGCGCCGCGTGCCGCGCGAGGAACTCGCGGAGGTCGTCGAGGAAGCCGGGAGTGGGGTCCGTGACGGAAAGGTGGATCTGCACGGGCGGCGCTCCGTTTCAATAGACGTGAGTAAACGTCATGAAGACCGGTCGACCGTAGCGCGCCCGGGGCTCGTCCACAAGACGTCTACCCAACGTCTGCTAGACGTGAGCGAATTCGAACAAGTGAATCACCTACCCTAACTGTCCTTAGGGTAGGTGATCTGCGCTAGAGTTCTGATCATGACTGGGACTGACTCGGACCTGTCGCCAGCCGCCGACTCGGGCGGCCGGCTCGGACGTCACGCCGTCGTGCTCGACGCCGCCGCAGTCGCCTCCACGCGACTGCAGCGCATCATTCAGATGCTTGACGCCATCGCGGCGCACATCGCCCCGCGACTGGACGCCGCCGCCGGCGCCATCGTCCGGCGCATCTACCCCCAACTGGCGGCCGCGGGCTCGGCCGTCGCCGACCACGGGGGAGCGCGGCCGGACTCCTGCCGCCGGGCCCCCGGCGGCCCGGGTGCCGTGGGCACTGTACCGGCCAACCCGGCCTGAGTAGCGGATCTTCGCCAGTCCAGCACCACCGAACGAGACCGAGAACCACATGAGCGCCGCCGACGGATGGACCGCCGAAGATCCGGCCGCCGGACTTCCCGCACCGACCCGCGAGGACGTCACCGAGCTGGCCGCCTACCTGCGCCGGCACCTCACGGCCGCAGCGGCCGAACGGGATGATGCTCCGTCAACCCACCTGGTGCTGCGCGCGGTTGGAGCGCTGCTGACACACCGCACCGGGTTCGCGCACGGTCTGGCCGCAGGCAGTCCCGACAGTGCCCTGCTGCACTCCACGGTGGCGCCGCTGTACGAACTCGCCGCCCAGTTTCCCGACTGCCCCCTGCACTGGAGGCGCAGGGCGGAGGAAGGAATGAGCGGAGGGCCACTGTGAACGCCGCGGCACCGCTCGCCACCACCGACGTGGTCGACGCCGAACTGGTCGACGCCCAGGACGCACTGGCGCCCGCCCTGCCGGACGCCGACGTCGACATCAACGACGTCCTGACCGACGAAGCCGTCGAGGACCTGGCCAACTCGGGCCGCGAACGCACCCGCGGCACCTATCAAGAGCGATTCAAGGCGTTCGCCACCTGGTGCGCGGCGCGCGGACGCACCCCCGGCCCGCCCACCACCGAGTCGAACCTCGTCTCCTACATCTCCCACCTCAAGCGGGCCGGGGTCGACTTCGGGACGATCCGCCTCACGATCGCCGCCGTCGTGCACATGAACGCCCGGGCCGGCCACACCAACTGGCCTCCCACGGACAAGGCCAAGGCGATCTATGCGGACGCCCGCCACGAACAGCGCGAGGCAGGCCGGAGCCCGAAGTCGGCCCCGCCGCTCGACATGGAACGGCGCCTGCAGATCCTTGAGGCATGCCCGGACGACCTGGCGGGCCTGCGCGACAGAGTGATCGCCCACCTCGGCTACTACTGCCGCGGCCGCCGGAGTGACCTGGCGAAGTTCCGGATCGCCTCGTTGGAGGAAGTCAGCGACAGCCTGCTGATCGTACGGAAGTGGACCAGCAAGAACGACAAGACCGACGAGGGCCGCGAGTACGAGATCGACGACGAGGAGGCGATCCACGACATTCTGACGTGGCGAGCCTTCCTGCGCGGCCGCGGGGAGGCGGACCCGCTCAAGCCGCTCCTGCGGCGGATCGACCAGTGGGGCAACCTCGGGCCGATCAGCGGCAAGGGCTGGGGCATGACACCGCACGCGATCAACGAGGCGACCAAGCGCATGGCCCAGCGCGCCGACCTGGACGTGAAGGACACAGCCACGTCGCACGGCTGGCGCGCCGGTGTCCCCGCCGACCTGGGCCGGCTCGGATACACCGCGGACGACATCAAGCACATCACCGGCGACTGGCGCAGCACCGACCAGGTGGAGAAGTACCGCAAGGTCGGGCGGCGCCGGGCCGGGCTGACGACCGACCAGAGCCGCCGGGCGCATGCCATCACGGAGCTGCAGACCCTCAAACCCGGGGCAGCGCCTGCCGGTTCGCAGGCCAGCCACGCACCCTCACAGCAGGGTTCCGATCAGGGCCGCTTCGCGCAGGGCGTCGACCACCAGCGGCATGTCGGCGGGGTCCACATCCCGGATGAAGCCCTGGCGCAAGTTGACCTCGAGGACACCGGCTAGTGACAGGGCAATCCGCAGGACCGCCAGGTCGGCGGGGGTGCCCACGGAGTCAAGGGCCCCCTCGCTGAGCTTCCCCGCGAGCAGGTCCCAGTCGACGGAGACCCGGTCCTCGTCTCCATACGCCAAGAGGGAGCCGAGGCCGGCTGTTTCGTTCTCCACAGTTCGGTCGCAGCACACGTGCAGCCAGAACCCGTTGCGGTGCCGACCCAGCAGGCGTGTGGCGGCGATGAGCTGCTCGCAACCCACATGACTTGTGAGGAAGGCGGCGAACCCCTCGCCCTCCCCGGGAGGGAAGGTCTCTGCGGACAGCAACACGGTGCCTCCCGGTGATCGGCGGAACTGACCCAAGGATCTGCCAGGACAGCAGGGGGATGCGCTCGGCACGCTGGGCATGACCCGATCGCAACCCGCTCTGCCGCACGGCTGGCCGACCGTTCCCCTGGACCGGCATCCGTCTGGGGCATCCCCGGACGCACCTGCGCAGGACTGCGGCGGCGGACCCGATGGCGCCGCGCGGGGGTCACGGTCAGGTCTGACGCGCGAGGTCGGCGCACAGTGCGTCGACTGCCGCATGGTCCACGTGCGCGACGGCAATCAGGTGCGCGCGGTCGCCCTCGCACGCCAGGTGCCAGCGCTCGACGACCTCCGGGCACGGCCGGGTGAACGACACGGTCAGAGAGTCTTTGGGGCGCCGCGGTGCGGCACCCACTTTCTCCAGTTGGTGGGCGGCGTACTCGGCGACAGCCAGGCAGCGGCGGACCCGCTCGCGCATCCCGTCGTGCCCCAGCCGACGCAATGCGGCCCACATCAACAGCACGGCCAGGCCCGAACGGGAGCAGCCCAGCGTCCGGTCGGTGGCACGTATGTACTCGGGGACTTCACGGTCGGCGGGCTCCGAGAGCAGGTCGCGCCGGGCGAGGAAGACCCCGGCCGGGGTCGGAAGCCCCAACACCTTGTGCCCGGAGACGGATATCGAATCCGCGCCGTCCGCGAACGACCATCGCGGCTGTGACGGAGCGTGGGCGGCGATCAGGCCTCCCAGGGCCGCATCCGCGTGGACGTACACGGTGCCGGCTGCGGCGGCGGCATCCCGTACCTCCTGGACGTCGTCGTAACCGCCGTGCATCGTGTTGCCCACCGTGGCCAGCACGATGGCTCCCGGCCGGCTGCCGCCTGGTGCGTGCAGCTTGCCGCGCAGGAAACCGCTGGCCGCCACGCGCAGGCGCAGTTCGTCCGGGTCCATCGTGCCGTCCTCCCGGCCGGGCACCAGGCACAGCCGCATTCCCAGCAGGCTGACCGCCTTCCGCACGCTGTGATGGGCGGCCTCGGAGGCGTAGACGAGCGCGTGCGGGAGCCGGTCGCGCGCGAGCAACAGCCCGCGCAGGTTGCCCTCTGATCCACCGGCCGTGACGTAGCCGTACACCTCGGCAGGATCGATGCGTGCCGTCTCCGCGAAGAACTCGACGATCGCCAGCTCGTGCTCCTTGGCGTGGATGGCGCTGGCATCCGCCGAGTCCGGATCGCCGACGTTGTTGACGAAGACACTCAGCAGCGGCCCCAGGGCGCTGAAGTCCCAGTCGAGGGAACCCGGGAAGCCCAGCACGCGGGGCTGCTCGCTGCGCAGTGCCGCCGCCCACCGCAGGAGCTGGTCGACGTCGCGCTGTGGGTCCGAGGAGCGTTGCCCGATGTAGAGCCGGGGGTCGGTCTCGACCCCTCGGCGTGCGGGCACGCCCGGGGAGGCGGGCTGGGGTGCGACTGCGGCATCGAGCGACATGGGACTCCTCGGGAAGACCGACCCCGTCCGGCCGGCCGGCGTGCGGTCGCCAGCACGCTAGCCACCCCTTGCCAGACCGCCGCAGGCCGTAATCCACCCCCTGGGGTCCTTATGTCCGCCAATGCCGGGTTGACCGTCGGTCAGGGCGGGTGCCGTGGCATCGACCTTCCAGGGCGCGGCCGGACGTTCATGGCGAAAGCGGCAGATCTCGTCGGCGGGGCTCAGCCGAGGCCCTCTCTACGGTGACCGCGCCCTGTCCGCCACCGTGTCTTTGCACGAGGGGAATTGACGATGAGTACCAGGCCGCCTACCGCGCCCTCCCCGGGCTTCCGCACCGACGATCCCTACCCGGCCTACCGCGAGGCGCGATCACGGTGCCCCGTCGTCCACGACCCGGAGCTCAACGCCTACGTCGTGACGAGGTACGCCGATGTCGCCGAAGTCCTTGCCGATCCGGCCTCCTACTCCTCGCTGCTGGCGGTCCCGATGTACGCGGACAACCCGCCCGCAGTGCGGGAGGCCCTGGGCGCCGACGTCCTGGAGGACCCAGGAACGTACATGGTCGTCGCCGACCCGCCGGACCACCGCCCGCTCAAGAGCCTGGGCAGCGCACTGATCAGCCGAGAGCGAGTGCAAAGGCTCAAGCCGTCCATTTCCGCGCGGGCGCAGCGGCTCGTCGACGCCTTCGAAGCCGACGGCAGGGCCGACCTGGTCAGCGCGTTCGCCGACCCTCTGGCGTACGGCACGCTGTGCGATCTCCTCGGCCTGCCCGAGGAGACCCGCGCCAGAACCCGGCGGCGGATCGACCTGGCACTCCATCTCATCGATCCCAGCGCGCCGGAGGAGACCAAGCTGCAGGCGGCCGCTGCGGTACGGCAGTGGTACACCGAGATACGAAAGCTGGTCGCGGCCAAGGCGGACCACCCCGGGGACGACCTGCTGTCCGACCTGGTGCTGACCGGCCATGCCTCGCAGGCATGGGCCTACGTGCAGAGCCTGCTCGGCGCGGGGATCTACACCACGCGTCACCTCATCGCCGGGATCGTCCATACCGTGTTGCAGCCCGAGCACCGATCCCACTGGGACAAGCTGGCCGCCAATCCGGCCCATGCACCGAACCTCGTGGAAGAGCACCTGCGCAGGGACGCCCCGCACCGTGGCCTGAGCCGCCTGACCACCCGCGCTGTACAACTTGGCGGGGCCACGATCCCGGCCGGTTCGCGGGTGCTCCCCTTGGTGGGATCCGCCAACCGAGACGAGGCGGTCTTCCCGGACCCCGACACCTTCGTCCCCGGCCGGAGCAACATCCGAAAGCACCTGGCGCTCGGCCGCGGCATCCACGTGTGCGTCGGAGCCCACCTGGCACGGACCGAGGCCGACGTGGCGCTCGGAATCCTCTCCAGCCGCCTGCCCAACGCGCAACTGGAACGCGGCTTCACCCCCAGCTACGTTCCCTCACCGTACTTCCGAGGCCTCCTGGAACTGCCGATCACCTGGTAGGGCGGCCCTAACGGCCTGCCAGCCCGGCACATACATCGCGATCCCTCCTAAGACAGTAAAAGTTGCCTGCGGGCCCTGCCGTCTCCCACCCCTACGGTGGCCGCATTCTGCAGCTGTGTCCCCGGGCTCTCCGGGGCTCCGATACCCACTGGAGGGGTCCATGAAGAAGCGCTTCCGGCGCGTGGCGAGCATCCTCGGGATGATCGCGGCCCTGGCCGCCGGCGCGGGCGCGCAGACCGCGCACGCGGCCACCGACAACGCCCACGCGACCGTCACACCCAGCACCATCGAGAGCGACCGCACCATCAAGCACGACGTGGTGCCGGTTCAGCGCTGATCGTCCGTACGACGCCGCCCCGGCGACCGCAACTGAGCTCCGGTCGCCGGGGCGCGCTCATGGAAAGGGAGGGATATGGGGACGCATCACCGAGTGCAGTCGTCCGACGGCATCAGGATGTCCGAGGTGTTGGACGTCTTCGTGAGCGAGCTGCCGATCTCTACATGGCGCTACAACGACGAGCCGGGGTCCCCGCGCCACATCGGGCCGATGGCCCAGGACATGCATCGCCTCTTCCAGGTCGGCGACGGCAAGACGATTCCGGTCGTCGACTTCCTCGGACTTCTCGTCTGTTGCGTCAAGGAACTCGGTCACCGGGATCGGGAGCTGCGCGCGCGCATCAGCGAGTTGGAGACGATGTTGCGGGGCGGTGAAGCCGACGCCGACGGCGAGACCGCTGTCAGTGTTCGGTGGGAGGATCAGACCGGGTGACTTGCTCCTAGGCAGGGGCCGTGCTGCACGGAGAGGGGGAAGCGGTCTTGACAGGTACGTACGAGTGGCCGCGAGGGGCAAGCGGCGAAGACTCCGCAGCCCTGGAGGAATGGCTCTCCGAACGCGGCTGGGAGGTCGATCCGTCGGTATTCATGGCCGGCGCGCGGGGCCCCGCGGTTCAGGTGCGCCGGGTAGGTGCGGCCTGGCAGGACGGGGAGCCAGGTCTGCTGATCCTGCCGGGCGAGGTCGTGGAGTACGACGGCACCTGCATGCGTATCGCGCCCCACCAGCGCACCGCGACGATGGCGGAGCCGTAAGCACAGCGCTCCACATGCGTCCGGCCCCTCGACGTGGCGTCGAGGGGCCGGAGTTGGTAGCGGGGGCAGGATTTGAACCATGCGACCTCTGGGTTATGAGCCCAGCGAGCTACCGAGCTGCTCCACCCCGCGTCGGTGCCTACAAGGCTACGCCATGCGGGTCCACTGCACCGGGAATTACCCGCGCTGCGTGGGTTGTGAACGAGCGGAATGTCCCCTCAAGGAGCTCGGAGCACCAAGCCCCCGGTCCTGGGGCTAGGCTCCTGGTCATGCCCGAGCCCCACCGCGCACCGGCCCGCTCCGCCGCCGACCTAGGCGCGCGGCTCAGCTACCAGGCAGCCCGCCTCGACAGCACGCTCGACGCCCGAGAGCACCACACCGGCGACGGCGGCCCCGAGCACGACCACGGCCTGCACATCCTCGCCCGCCGCCTGCTGGCCGCCGTCGGTCAGCAGGCCACGCCCGGGCAGGCGCCGACGGCGAACGCCGTGGCCCAACTGGTGCTGGACGCCGAGCCGTTGCGCGAGGCCCTCGCCTTCCGCGAGGACGACGCCACGCGCCGCCGGGACACCGACTGGGAGCTGCACTCGCTGGCGTACATGCTGCTGACCACGATCGACCTCCTCAGCGCCGGCCACCCCGAGATCGACGCGCACGTCGACGCGGCGCTCCGCGAGCGCCAGCGGGCCAAGCCGTTCAGCGAGTCCGTCGCCGCCGTACTGGCCGACTGGCCGGCGGAGCAGCGCGCGCGATTCACCGGCGAACTCGCCGACCTGGGCGTGACGTTGCCGTCCGACGTGATTGGTGGGCTCCGGACGGATCCGGGCGCATGAGCGCTGCCGATGACGAGCTGCCCGACCTGGACTGGGAGCCCTTCGACGAGGCGCGGCCCCACGAAGAGACCGCACCTGTGCGGCAGTCGGGGGGCTGGCGCCGATCGAGCGTCGCCGACGGCGAGTTGTACGACCCCCGTAGGGAGGTGGAGCACCCGGGCAGTGAGGTGTTCTTCCCCCCGGTGCCCAACGGCCTGGACTACCTGGTCAGTGTGGTCGAGCATCTGGAATCCGGCGACGAACGGGTCAGCGCCCGAGACCTGAAGTACGCCGTCCTCCACCTGGCGGCCGGCGCCGAGGTGCTCTTGAAGGCCCGCCTCCAACTGGAGCACTGGACACTGGTCTTCAAGGACCCGGGGCAGGCCAAGCGGTCGGAGCTGGAGGACGGCACGCTGAAGAGCTGCAGCCCCGAGGAGACCGTGCAGCGCCTGAAGGACATCGCGGGGGCCTCCATCGGCGACAAGGACACCAGCGCGGTGTTGAAACTAGCGAAGCACCGCAACGCTCTGCAGCACTACGGGCTGATCGGGCCGGCCGCGAACGCCCGCGCGGTGGAGAGCCAGGCCGCCGAGGTCCTGGACTTCCTGATCCGCTTCCTCGACGAGGAGCTTCTGCCCGCCCTGCCGTGGGCTGAGATGAAGAGCACCGAGGCCGACATGGAGCGCATCCGCGGCGGCCTGTCGCGGATCCAGGGTTTCGTCAAGAAGCGCATGCAGCGGATACGCGCCGACCTGGAGCCGCTGCGTGACCGCACCGTGCAGTGCCCGGACTGCGACCAGTGGGCCCTGGTCCCCGAGCTGGACCACCGGGTGACCTGCCGGTTCTGCGGCACGTCCCAGCCGACGCACGACGGGGCGACGATGTACGCCGTGTTCGTACTGGGCCGCGACCCGACATCACCGGACCTGTTCGGGATCATGGCCGTGGAGTCATGCCCCGACTGCGAGGACGAAAGCCTGGTGGTGGGAGCGAAGACCGCCGCTGCTCCGGACGAGCCGGCGTTCTTCTGCTTCGGGTGCGCCCGGGTGGTTCCGGGGCTGGCGCACTGCAGCCGCTGCTACGTGCCGTTCCGCCCGCAGGAAGGCGAGACCGCCTGCAGCAACTGCCTGCGCGTTATCGCCTCATCGGATTGAAGAGTAGGGACCTGGACGTGACTGCGTACCGACATCACGGACGCTGCGCACACGGGCCCGCGGCGTGAGGAGACGCCTGGCGTCGATCACAGACCCGGCTCCTTCTCGTAGTCCGGGATGTCGTACCCCTGGTCGCGGAGCCACTGCCGTGTCACATGGGCCTTCTGCCTTGCCTCTTGGTGGCGCTCCACGTCTTTCAGCAGTGCCCCGGCATAGATCACCAGCTTTTCTGCGTCCTCTACCTCATCGAGGACGGCCCGGGCCGCTGCCTGGGCCGTTTCTGTATCAAGGCCACGCTGACTCTCCCAGAGATCCAGTCGGCCTTTGGCCTGTCTTGCTGCGGCACCCCGGTCCTCGGCGTCCTCCGACCCAACGGCGTCGATCGCCTTCTCGTTCGCCGCATCCATCTGCCGTGCGAGGTAAGCGGTGATGGTCTCCTGAGCCAGGTTCTCCCGGCGCTGCTCATCGTCCGTCATGTTCCTCCTCAGGGCTGCCCTTGCCCTTTCTCAGATCCCGGACTCGAACCACGTCGAACCTTCACCCCGTCTGGCATCACTCGTTCAGCTCAGCCGAGATGACTGGTGCCACCCTTTGTTCACCCCTGTGCGGGCGGCCGCACGGCTTGCAGGGCCGCCGCGGTGAGCCCAATGACGGCGCACAGGGCCCGGGGGTCGTCGCGCAGCCCGTACAAGGCATCGAGCGCACGTCGGCGGCCGTCGAGTCCGTCCTCGGCTCCGTCGAAGACGGTCTGGAGGGCGGCGCGGGCCCGGGTGGTGGCTGCGACCTGTTCTTCGACGTCGGTCATCGCGTCGGCGGGTGCGATGCCGAGCGTGTGTGTGAGGGCGCTGGCAGCCTCGAGAGTGGTCAGCGCGTCGGGGGTATCGGGGAGGAGCTGGTTCAGATCGACCGCGCCGGCGGCCGTTCGTACCGCGGCGGGGGCGTCGGGGTCGACGATGGCCAGGAGGCACATCTGCGCGATGTGCGTGATGCAGTGGATGCCGAACTCCTCCGCGTGCGAGAGGAGGATCGGCAGGCCTGCGGTGAGGTCCGCGTCCGGCATGAGTTGGGCTTCGGTGTACGCGGCTGCGCGGCGGCTGACGACGTCCCAGTACAAGTTCCTAGTCATACTCCGCTTTCGTGGTCGTTGCGGTGGTGGGCCCTGAGCTGGCGGTGGCAAGGCGTCGCCGTCACGCTGGGGACTTCTTCGCATCGGGGAGTGCCGCGAGCGGGGACCGGCGCCCCTTGGGGGTGTTACGGACGGCGTCCCAGTCGATGGATCGGCGGCGAGCCAGCCGGTCGAGGTCTCCTTGCCGGTAGAGCAGGACGAGGTCCTTCCAGTGCGACCGGGCGGTGTCCGCATGGGACAGGAGCCCGGCGCGCACCAGATGGGCGAAGTCGGCTTCCCGGATGCCGAGGATCGCCGCAGCTGCGTCCCGCGTGTGGAGCTGGCCAGCGGCGGAAGCACGGGCCACGGTACGGCGGTCCATGCCGCGCTCGAGCGCGAGGCCGCAGTAGAGATCGTGGCCTTTATGCGAGCCCACCACGGGCAGGTGGCCACGGCGGCCGAGTTCGGCGGCCGTTCCGGGGTGCACGGTCAGGTGGAACCGTGTGGCGAGGTGCTCCTCGGCTCGGGTCGCGCCGACGTCGGGCATCTCGCCGACGGCCCCCCGGATGGCGTCGACGTGGGCTACAGCGTCGTCGAAGACGGCTGCCGACCAGCGGTCACCGGGAAGGTCGGGGCCGGGGATGAGGCCGAGGCGCTGGGCGCGCTCGAACTGGGGGACGGTCAGGCCCGCGCGGTCGGGGAACTGGAAGGGGCCGTACGACTGAGGCCGGGCGGTGCTCATCGTGCCTCCAGGTATGCGCCCTCGTACGGGTCCGCGGCGTCGTACCCGTCCTCCTCGGCTTCGGCGGCCCAGCGTGCCTCGTCCTGCGCGTCCAGGACGTACTCCAGGTCCCTGCCGTAGTCGTCGTCCGCCGGGTCGTAGCCCTCGTACGCCATGTCCGCCTCGTAGGCGGCCTGCTGTTCGGCCTCCCAGTCGGCGCGTTGGGCCGGGGTCAGGCCCGCCAGCCATGCTTCGTACTCGGCCGTCTCGGCCGCGCTTCGGGCGTCGACGTAGCCCTGCCAGATGTGGGAGGCCAGGTGGGGTTCCGGCGAGCACCAGCTCCAGGTGCCGGGGTGGCCGGCTTCGCGGGCGCACCGGCCTCCGTCGATCGGATGGGCCAGGCCGTTGCACCGGACGACGAGCTCTTTCGAGGGCTGAAGATGTGCCGCGGCGTGGGGTGCTCGGCGTAGTTCGGCGAGGACGTCGGGGAAGCGCCGTCCGCTGGCGCGGGCGATCTCCCGGGCCTGATGTTTGAGGTGGTCGCTGCCTGACTTGGTCACGTCGTCTCCACAGCGGGACCCCACGCTTCCCGCCGGACGTCGCGTGAACAGGGAACGCAGCCGGACGGAACAGGTCTTGATGTGGTGCTCTGCGCGGGACCCTGGAGCGGTCCTTGTCCGGCGGCGCTGCCCCGGCGGCGTGGGCGCGGGGCGGCAGCGGAAACGGCGGTTCGCGGCATGCCGTGTGTTCGCAACAACAGTACCGGCTGGCACTGACAATGGGAGGCCGCAGCCGACGGGCTGGGCCACGACCGATGGGAGTGGGGAGTGGCGAGCAAGGCGCAGACGGCGTGGGACGCGCTGAACGAGCGTCAGAAGCTGTACATGACGGTGCTGTACGACGCCGACCAGGCGATCGAGGCCGATCGGGCGCGGGATGCTGCGGCGAAGTACTACGACGACACGCCAGCGGATGTGTGGCGGTGGATCGACGTGGTCACCCCGGGCTCGAAGTTGACGGCGGTTCAGCGACGGCTCGCCCTGCACGACGTCCGCGACGATGGCGCCGGGTCCACGCTGCAGGCGCTCCAGCGGTACGGGTTGATCGAGGTCCGCGAGGAGAGCAAGGAGGGGCCCCGCGGGAAGACGAAGACGGTGTCGGTGAAACTGACCCGGGCCGGCCGGGCCGCGGTACGGACCGGGACCAAGGAGCCGGGCCGACGCCGGCGGGGTGAACTATCCCAGTACGCGTGGGAGCGGCTGATCAGACTGTGGCGGGCCGACCCGCGCACGGTGGCCATCTGGGGCGACAACACGCGCAAGGCTCTCGTCGAGCGGCCGGACCCGCCGTACGCCGAGCGCGAGGGCCACTTCGGCGACTACCGGATCACCGAGGCGGGACGGGAGCACTACCGGAAGCTCTGGGCTCGGTACGCCGAGCTGTACCCGGACGTCGCCGCCCCGAACCCGGACGAGAACGCTGCCGACCCGTGGCCGGCCGAGCTCGTCACGACGCTGCGCTCCCTGGAATCCGCCGTCAGCCAGGCGGGGACGGACCAGTGGGTGGCGCACCGGCGCCGAGCGGCGGCCCTCAAGGACACCCAGGCGCCCCTCCGGGTGGACCAGAAGGGCGAGCACGGCACCGAATGGCACGCCCTCCTTGTTGCCCAGGCACAGGCCCGCGTGGAGCTGGCGGAGCGGCACGAAGCGCAGGCCACGGCCGCCCTGGAGACAGGGATCCGGGCATACGCGCACGCTGTGCTGCGCGCCTACACCGCGTCGGTGGAGAACGACCTGTTCGACGCCGCCCTGGTGGACGCGGTCACGACGGCCGCCGACGCCGGACGCGGCGGCGCGCCGGTCGAGGCGCCGGTCAAGTGCGGTCTGCCGCGCGTCGACCGGGCGGTGCAGACCGCGTACGCCGAGGCGATGGGGACCCGGAAGCGGCGCCGCGCGCTGCCCAAGCAGATGCTCCCCGGCCCCTCGTCCCTCACCGGGAGCCAGCCGGAGCCCCTGCCGAAGGAGATCACCGGGCTGAGCGACCTGGCGGGGACGGTGGCGTCGTACATCGCCGACGGGGCGCTGCGCCGGGAGCTCTACCCCCCGGCCACAGCGGAGACCGCGGAGGCGGGCTGACGGGGTCGCACAACCACCTTGGAACTTGGCTGCCTACGCGGGTTCGCCGTACTCGGCGACGTACGCGGCGTAGTTCGCCGCGAGGACGGCCCGGCCAGCCTCTGCGGTGAGGTGGTCGATCGAGGCGACGGCCTGGACCTGCCGGTCCCCGATGGTGGAGGTGATCAGCTCGATCCGGCGGGCAAGTTCGGCGACGACACTGGGAGCCGACTCGACCAGCAGCTTCCCGTCCCGCCACGAGAACCGCGGCGCACGGCCGATACCGGTGCTGCGGACCTTCGTCGCCAGGAAGGCCGCGTGGCTGTACTGGAGAGCAGGGTCCTCGGTCAGCAGCAGGTAGACCCGCTCGGTGTCGCCGCCGTAGCCGACGAGGCCGGTGCACGGCTTGATCGGTCCGTCCGTGTCACGGGCCGTCACCTCATAGACCCTGCACTCCGTACACCGGAACAGATCTGTCATCTGCTCGTACTCGAATTCGTGGCCGCCAAATCCGTCGTTGCTGGTGCTGGCGGTCGTACCTGCGGCGGCACGGTCGGCCCCTGGCGTACGCAGGGTCTCCAGGGCGGCGGTGTACGACATGCCAGTCTTCTCGGCCAGGGCGCGGGCGCGGCCGGAGAGACTGTTGCTGGTGTTCTTCTTCTTGGTCACGACAGCGAACTCCCGGGCAGGACACCCACGCCACCCGCCACCAGTTCGTCCGGTCGAAGCAGGGCAGAGGTCAACCTCACGGGCCCTTACCGGCATTGGGGCCGGTGCCGATCTCCTGGCCGGCGAGCCTTCGACCGTTCGTGCCGTCGCTGCGTGGGAGCGGTCGGCGGGTCTGCGCGATGCGTGTCCAGCGCTGAGACCAGCCTAGTGGGCGGTACTGACACCGGAGCTGCAACACGGGCATGCCGACGGTGGACTCCGGCGCGTACAGTCCCGCTGACCTGTCGCCCGCCCGTCATTCTCCATCGTGGGCCCGTCGTTCCTCCTCGGCCATCATCTGCATGTGGCCGTCTGCCTCCTTCCACTCCTTGGTGGCGTCGGGCAGCTTCTCGCCGCGCAGGGTCGCGCCGAGGCAGGCCATCGCGTCCTGGTGCGCCGCGTACGCCACCGCGCGTGAACTGCCGAGACGTGTCTCGTACAACAGTCGCGAGTCGTGGGCTCCCCAGATCAGCAGATCAAGCGAAGCGGTGAGGCGCGTACGCAGTGCCTCGCTGCGGAACGCCATGAGGGCGACCTCCGCCGTGCCGAGCTTCGAGAGGAGGTAATCCGGCCAGTGTTCGAAGTCGTCGGGCGCCGGCCCGGGCCCGACATCGGTGTTCCGGTAGATCGAGCGCACGTCCAACAACGCGGCGGTGATCGTCGCCGCCGCCTCCTTCTCCTCGGCGCGCTGGCGGGCCTGCTTCGTGTCTGACAGAACACGCCAAGCGACCATTGAGGTCAGGCTGCCGCCCAGTACCGCTCCGACTCCACCCAGGAGAGGTGCGAGCCAGACAGGGGTGCTGCTCGTGGTGGTCTGCTGAGCAGCAGCGGTGATCCATTCCACCGAGGGTGCCTCCTCATACCGGGTGCGGCTGTCCCGCTGCGGCGCCCAGGCTACGCCGCCAGGATGCTCTTCCGGACCTGGAATCTGACGGCCTCAACGGCGCGGTACGGCGGCGACGGAGTCGTGGAACTGCAGGAACACGCAGCCGGGTGACTGGGCCCTACGGCGTACCCGGCCCCACGCGAAGGTTGGCGGGCACGGCAGGGGAGCCCCTGTGGCGTTAGAGTCGGCAGGTCGCCTTTCCAGCCCGGGAGTTGTTGTGGAATACCACCTCAAGCGCGGGCAGGTGTATGCGCCGTGCGGGCAGTGCCAGGGGCCGACTCGCTACGTACGTATCGTTCGGCCCGGCGGCCGGCGTGTGCTAATCGCGGACGCCGCCACAGGCCGTCGCGAGCGCGAGGTCGACGTCAACCGGCTGCACCAGTTCCCCACCCGGAACGGGCTTGTGCGCCGTACCGGGTACGCGCTCGCGGAGACCCACGAGTGGCTGCAGAACCTGACGGACCGGGCGCTGCGCGCGTATCCGTACACCATCTCGGGATCGGCGATCCACCAGGACGTACACCGCGGGGGCTTCCTGCGACTGGAGCCGGAGCCTGCTGTGGAGGCGGTACGGATCCTGGTGGCCACGCTGGAGGCCGCGAACTGGACGGTGGAGCCGTCCGCGACCGCAGGCGACGAACTGCGCGTGCGGTACGCCGGGCAGCACCGGTGCCCGTCGATGCACGCGATCCCGTCCGAGGGACGCCAGTACTGCACACGAGGGCGCGGTCACAGCGACGAGCACCAGGACGACGAGACGCTATACATGTGGACGGACGACACACCTCAGCCGGCGCCGTGGTGGCTGCCCAGACAGAGCGCACCGGTCGGCGTCTGACCGTCTCTACCTGCGCTCGCCAGCGGCGGCGATCACCGTCTGGGTGAAGTCGTGACACTCCTGGTCGGTGAGGGTGAAGGCCACGGTGGGGCCGTTCTCGGCGAGCTGCGGCATGGCGGGAATGCCCAACTCGAGCAGGCGTCGGGCGGCCTTGGGTTCGCACCGGAGGGTGAACATGCCCTCGGGGTGCTGGCCCCATTGGGCGCCCGTGTACCGGATGCCCGCGCGGCGCTCCAGTGCCAGGAGGAGCCGGTTGCTCGCGGCCTGCCGGTCGGCCTCGACTATCCGGCCGTCGATGATGGCCTCCTGCCGGGCAGTGATGGCCGCCCAGTCCGGCTCGATCGGCGCGAGCTTCGGCTCGACCCACTGGCAGCGGATGCCTCGGGTCCAGCGCAGGCGGCTGTCGCAGTCGGCGACCTTGAGGGACAAGCGGGCCTCGGCGGACAGCGCTTCGGTGAAACGGGCGCCGGTGCGTGCGTGGAGCATGTCGTGGATGGCCGGGCTGCTGACGTACAGGGCGAGGGTGCAGCCGTCGGCGTGTGCGTCCAGGCCCTCCAGATGGAGGTTCAGCACCAGGCGGTTCATCGCCGGGTCGGAACGCCGGCGGGCGGCGGCCTGCTCTTTGACGGTGGCCCAGGCGGCCGTGACGTTGGCCGCGAGCACCTGGCAGGTGACGTCGACGGCGTCGGGGTGGCTGGACTCGTCATCGGGAAGGTGCCACCGCACGGCGCTGTCGGTGAAGGGCATCAGGCGGTGCGGCGGAACGGTGTCGAGCACGAGTCCTGTCCTCCGTGAGCGTTGGTGAGCCGGGACCATCGTATGGAGGTCACGCGGCGGGTTCCTCGCTCTGGACGCGGGCTTGCAGTTCGGCGGCCGCGGTGTCGAGTGCGGCATGCAGCTCTGGCAGGAGGGTGAGCGCGTCGGCCACGGCCTGCGGCGTGGCCGCTGTGTCGGCCTGGACGGCGCTGAACGCTTCCAGCGGTGTCATGGTGCGCAGTCGGTGCGTCCACGCTCCGGAGGCGCGTGGGGATACGTACCGCTCGGTCAGCCGCTCGAGCGGGGACAGTTCGACCGGCTGGCCGGCATCGGCGGCGGCCCGGCGAAGGAAGGGCGCCAGGCCCCTTTCTTGCACGAGCTTGCAGAGGTCGTAGTCCTGCGCCCAGTTGCGGCCGTGGTCACCGTTGGCTTCCGTGAGGATCGCCGTGACCAGAGCGCTCTCACGGTCGTCCCGCGGCTGCGGCTTGGAGACCGTCCGCCAGAGTTCTTCGACGGCACTGGGGGTGATGTACGGGCGGTCGCGGAAGTCGAGCGTGGTGGCGGAGTCCATCGCCATCCGGATGGCGCCGAGCGTCACGGTCTGCTGGGAGAGCGTCCGCCGGTACAGCAGGCCCTCGGTGACCTCCCGATCGGCCTTGCGGGCGGCGCGCCGCACCTGTTCCACGGTCGGGCCGTCGATCCAGCGATAGGTCCATTCCCGGCGCCCGTCGTCGTACTCGGCCTCGATGGCCTCGCCCCGGCTCCAGTCGAGTCGGTGCCGCTCGTTCAGTTCGCCGGCGATGCGGTTCAGACGAGTGGAGCGGTTCTTCGGAGCGGCCATGCCCCGCAGCGTAATCGCCGAGGGCCGGTCATCGGGACGGGCCGGAAGGATATGCTCGCGACACGCGGCTGGGCACGTCCGCCGTTCGCCGAAGGGGGACCAGCCCACGCCGGGCCCCTGGTAGTAGGCCAAGATGTCCGTCGACTCATCGTGCGCGTGTTCGCCATGTCCGCTCTTCGGTGCGGTGTGCGCGTGGGGCATGCCGTGCGCTTGGGGAGTGAGACCCGTTGTCGAAGGAGCCACGCCGCGCCCGTCAGGTGCGTCGCCGCGCGATCGAGGCGAAGAGAGCAGAGCTCGGCGTCAGCCACACAACCGCCCTTCGGCTCGTCGAAGCTGAGCAGGCCGTTGCGCAGGAGCCCACCCGGAGCAAGGTCCCGAGCAACGACGTGCTGCCGGGTGGTCCGCCCTGGAGGCCGGACCTGGAGAAAATCAAGGCACACGGCGAGGACCCGGAGATCTGGGCCCGGATCCTGTGCCTGGAGTGCGGCTGCCGCGTAGCGGGAGCCTGTGACCTGTGCCCCGGCTGCTACTGCTTCAACGACCAGTGCGACGGACTTCGGCACAAGCAGCAGGACCTGATCAACGTGCAGGCGTTCGTCGTCAACGCCTGGGTGCCGGCAGACCTCGGTCGGCGCGAGTTCGCGGAGCAGCTCGCCGGGGCCGTCCGTACCTTGGTCCGCGCGGACACGGGCGAGCGGTACCCCGGCAGGGCGGAGGTGTTCCAGTCCGTCTACCCGGGCCAGACGTACCCCAGCCTCCCCGAGGGGACCCGGCACGCCGCCGTCCTGGTCGACACATGGGTGCTGCGGGACTGGGAGGTCGACGGGGAGGTCGAGGCGGTCTCCGACGACATCGCGAACGCACTCGAAGGCTTCGTCCGTGAGCACTATCCGGCCGCGTGGGGGCCGGTGGCCCATCCCGCGGAGGACAAGGACGCGGAACGCATCGTCCAGGACCGGGAGTTCGTCGTCTTCACCCAGGACCCGGACCCGATGCTGCTGCCCGGCGGATGGGAGGACCACGTAGCCCGCCTGACAGCGCTCCCGGAGGGTGACGAGGCGGCCACCCCGCCGTTGGACGAGCTGCCGACCCGTGTGGTCGACGACCGCGATCAGGGCTGGCACCGAACCTCGCACGATGACGCGATGTACCGCGCCGACTTCGGCGAACGTCGCGGTCTCACGCTGCTGTCGTACGCCCAACTCGCCGCGCGGCGGGGCCCGCTGCGCCCCGTCGTGCCGCCGACCCCGGAAGACGACGCCGCGGTGACCGGGGCGCTGCGGCTGGCCGGCCGGAAGGCCGCCGCCACGGTGCTGGTGGCCGCCTACCGGGTCGCGAAGCAGTACAACACTGACGCCGGACGGAGCGTCTCCCGGCTGTACGCGGGTCGGGAGGGATCCAACGAGAGCCACGGCCTGCGGGTACTGGCCTGGGAGGTGGGCTGTGACCTCGCCGACCGGCCGGGCCGGTACCACGAAGCCGCGGCGGAGACGATCGCCGCGGTCCTCGTACGCTGGACCAGCTCGGAGGACACCTTCACGGAGGTGGCGGAGAACCTGCTGTACCTGTTCGCGGAGGTCGCCGATGCAGACGGCGGCTGGGAGAAGGTCGCCGATCGGTATCTTCAGCCGGGCGCCCGAGTCGGGCACCCCGCACACATCATCGAGCGAGTACGCCTGTTCCTGATGGGCAAGTCCGCCACCAGGTTCAGTTCCTAGGCCGGGAGGAGCGCGGAACATGACGGAGTGGTCGCCCATCGGAGGCACCCTGGTGAGCAGTGCGGCAGGCCGCTCCTGGAGGGAGGAAGCGGCCTGCTGGCTGCTCGCCGAGTCCGGACCGGGTAGCAGCCACTGGCCGGACCGTCTCCAGGACGCGGGCCTGCTGTCCTGGGAGGACCAGGAAACCGAGGACTGGGACCTGGCCTTCGTACGGTGGGCGGCCTTGGCCGAGGTCCTGGGATACAAGGACCACGACCCGGTCGACGGGCTGCACGGGACGGATAACGAGTGGGCCATGCTGCGTTTCGCGTGCGCCCTGATGACGGGCAAGGGCGGTGACTGGGCCGCGGACCTTCCGGGCCTGGACCACGCGAACCGCCGAATCCTTCTCGGCGCCCTCGCCTGGGCGGCAGGGGGTGAGAAGGCGGCCTACCCCTACATGCTCCCCGCCGCCGAAGCGCCCGTCGTACAGCCTTCGCCCGCTGAAGGCCGGCATCTGCGCCCGGTGGACTGACCGCCCGGCGCGAGCGGCGGCCTACAGCCCGTCGGCTTTCGTGGGATCCAGCCCGGGATCGGCACCCAGGGTGTGCGTGTGGAACACGGCCGCGGAGACCAACTCCTCGTACAGCGCACGCGCACCGCTGGAGGTGACGTTGCCGCGGAGCGCCGCCAGCATGTCCAAGGGCATCCCGGCGGGCTGGAACTCCTCCGGCATGCCCGGCCAACGGCTGTCCAGGGCGCCGCCGACCGCACGGAACGCATCGGTGACGACGTGCTGGTCCTCGTCGTCGAGCGACCACGGCCGGCGGGCGGTGACCACGACCAGGGCGGCGATGTGGCGCCAGCCGGGCGGCGCGGCGTCAGGCCGGGCCAGCAATCCCTCCGGCAGGACGAACACGTCCGCCCGCGCGGGGTACGCGGTGTCGTCGCGGTGCAGGGTGTGGATGGCCCGGGCGACCAGGGCCGCGAAGAGCTGCTCCATCGTGGAATCGCCGACCAGGTGCGGGTCCGGTTCGGTAGGGATGGACGAGTCCAGCACGAACGCGGTCGACGCGACGGTCTCCTCGGTCTCATCGAGGAGTTCCGCCGCGGCGAGGGCCCGGTGGGCGCCCACCGGGTTGCTGCTGTGGCCGGTGGCCCAGCTGGCGTACGGCGCGGCGTTGCGCCGGGTCCACGGGTCGCTGATGCCGTACCAGCCGTGCTCGTCGACGATCCCGCCGAGGACGTACGCCAGGTTCTCGGCGACCTCGACCACGGTCGGCCCGGTCACCCACCGGGTGAGGATCGGCGCGATGACCGCGAGCGCCGCCGGATCCGTGGACGTCCTCGGCACGCGGGGGCCGACGTCCAGGGTCATCTGCAGCACGATCACGGACTCAGCGGAACCGGGGCGGCCGGCAACCAGGTCCTTCGGCCGGCCGGTGGCCTCCTCGGCGGCGGTCGCGGCAGCGTGCAGGGCGGCGATGAGGGTGGACAGCGCGCGCGGTCCGGCCTCCACCAGGGCCCGGCGGATGCTCGGGAAGTCGCCGTCGGCGGGGACGTCGATGTGCCGGACGGGCGCACCTTGGGTGACGATCTCCTCGTACGTGCGGGACTCGCTGTAGTGCAGGCTGCGGGTGCCGTAGGCGTTGGTCTGCCCGGATTTCAGGTACCAGCTCTCGCCGTGGGCGTCGACCAGGCGGACGGGGTACTGGCTGGCCTGCCCTGTGGTGTCGACCTTGCGGACGGCTTGAGCGCGGCGGGCGCCGGTGCGTTCCATCTCGGTCTTGGCGGCCCGGTCGCGGGCGCGGTTCTTGGACATAGGTCCATCACTCCATGCCGGTACGCCCCACGCGCGTACCGCTCATGAGCGGACGCTGGTCACTCGCACGATGTGTCAGAGACAACCTGTCCGGATACCGGGATCTGGCGTGGGCTCTCGATCCCCTCACGGATGCCGACGGTCGTGCGCCGCCAAAGCCGACTATATGCCCCGGCCGGGCTGAACGTGCCGCCCCTTAGTACGCGCCGCATCAGACCCCCGGGAGTTCGTCCTGGTCGATCGTGAACCGGGCGGGTGTCTCCGCACTGTGCAGCCCCTGTCGGCAGCGCCGTCCGCGCCCCCAGCGACGGGACACCGAGTTGGTCAGCGGCGTTTTGCAGTCCAGGCACTCCACCAGGGGGCGTTGCCGGGTCACGGGGATGGGCAACTGCGTCTGGTCGTCGGAGAGCCGGGCGCTCACGGTTTCGCTGCCTCGCGCTTGGAGACCTGGTCGTTCCAGTCGACCCATCCGCATACCGCGTCGTGCAGTGCGTCAAGGGCGGCGGTCACGGCCGGGGGAACGTCGGTCCGCTGAAGGTTCTTGATCGCGTGGTGCCAGTCGCCGACGTCTTCAAGGAGGGCACCTGCGATCTGCCTGGCGGGGTTCTCGGCGAACGACACGACGGACGCGTCGGGATCGCCCATGGAGCACAGGAACATCCATGGCGTGTGGACGGCTGGGTGCGGCGTGAAGTCCGCGGTGGTCATTGCTGGTCCTAGGGCCTGTGTGATGTCGTGATCAATCAGTCGCCTTCAGCAGGTCGTTGATCCAGATCATGGAGGCGCGGAGATAGAGGCCGGCGAGGTAGCT
>NZ_JBSFTY010000100.1:0-31287 GCF_053591515.1 Streptomyces sp. NPDC003011 | reverse complement strand
CGTCTTCACCGGCGACTTCGGCACCGCGTTCAACGGCCAGAAGGTCACCGAGCTGATGGCGACGGCGTTCCCGGTCACCATCCGGCTGACCGTCGCCCCTCGTACAGATCCTGCGCCGCTCTCGGCACCGACTCGGCACGGCGGCGCTGGAGCATCAGCAGCACCCTGGTCGTGTCGCCCGCCAGCGGCCGGTAGGTGAGGGTGCCGAGCCTTTCCAGGGGATCGCCGATCACACTGAAGTCGGGCAGCACCGTCGCCCCGAGCCCCTCGGCGACCATCAGCTTGCCCATCTCGGCGCCGTCGGTGGAGTACGAGAACGACGGGGCGCGGCCGTCCAGGAGCCGGTGCACATAGCGGTGCATGACGTAACCGGAGCGCATCGCGATCAGGGGCTCGGCGAGCAGATCGTCCACCGTCACCACGGCGCGGGAGGCGAGCGGGCTGTCGGGGCGCACGCACACCACCGGCTTCCCGCACAGCAGCCGTGTCGACTCGAAGCCCGCGGGCACGTCGTCCCCGTCCAGGTGGTTGACCAGGCCGAGGTCGAGACCACCCTCGGACAGCGCCCGGTGGATGTCCGTCTGCTGCGCGCCGACCACCTCGACCTGCGTGACCGGATGCGCCGCGCGGAACTCCCGCACCACCGGCACGAGCAGGGGCACGGTCGCCGCGTTCACCGTGCCGACGCGCACCATGCGGCTGATGCGGTGCTGCTCGCCCGCCGCTGCCCGCAGCCGGTCCACCGCCTCCAGGACGTGCCCGATGTACGGCAGCAGCTCCCGGCCCGCCGTGCTCATCGTCGCCCCGGACCGCTTGCGCTCCAGCAGGTCCACCCCCAGCTCCCGTTCGAGATTGCGTACGGTCTCGCTCAACGCGGGCTGCGACAGACGCAGTTCGTCCGCCGCCCGGCGCAGGGAACCGAGCCGGGTGACCGCCGCGATGTATTCCAGCTGTTCGATACGCACGGCAGCAGAATGCGGGTGATTCCTCGGCCTGTTCAAGGGTTTCCCTGTCACACGTTCGTGAAATTCAATGGTCCGGGATACGAGACCGGTCGGGTTTTCCTTGACGGCCGTCATCGCCGACTGCCACCATCGACGGCATGAAGATGCGACTGGACCTCACGCGGCGACGCCATGTCGACCTCGCGCGCGTCTCCAGCGCCTCCTGTTGCGCCGCGGCCTGATCCGCCGCCCTTCTCCGCGCCCGCCCTGCCGCCCTGACCCGGG
Organism: Streptomyces sp. NPDC003011; assembly: GCF_053591515.1. Taxonomy (NCBI): domain Bacteria; kingdom Bacillati; phylum Actinomycetota; class Actinomycetes; order Kitasatosporales; family Streptomycetaceae; genus Streptomyces; species Streptomyces sp. NPDC003011. The sequence goes on along the minus strand of NZ_JBSFTY010000100.1, from coordinate 30,058 downwards.
GCAGGAGTCTGCCGCGTTCACCCTTCACCGCCCGAATCCGGCGATCACCGGCTGCGTTCAGGAACACCGCCTGCACGCAGCGGTTCCCGCGCCTTTCCGATTCGGCGTTCCCTGAATTCCCCGTGTATTCCGCAACAGGAGTTCCGCATGCCCGCAGCGCCCGTGAAATTCGCCTATTGGGTCCCCAACGTCAGCGGCGGCCTGGTCACCAGCAGGATCGAGCAGCGCACCGACTGGGGATACGACTACAACCGCGAACTGGCCGTCCTCGCCGAGAACAACGGCTTCGACTACGCGCTCAGCCAGGTCCGCTACATGGCCAGCTACGGCGCCGAGTACCAGCACGAGTCGACCAGCTTCAGCCTCGCCCTGCTCCTGGCGACCCAGCGCCTGAAGGTCATCGCCGCCGTCCACCCCGGCCTGTGGCATCCCGGCGTCCTCGCCAAGCTCGGCGCCACCGCCGACCACCTGTCGAACGGCCGCTTCGCCGTGAACGTCGTCTCCGGCTGGTTCAAGGGCGAGTTCACCGCCCTCGGCGAGCCCTGGCTGGAGCACGACGAACGCTACCGCCGCTCCGAGGAGTTCATCCGCGCCCTGCGAAAGATCTGGACCGAGGACCACGCCGAACTGGCCGGTGACTTCTACCGGTTGCGCGACTTCTCCCTGAAGCCCAAGCCGCTCAACACCCCTGAGCGCCCGCACCCCGAGATCTTCCAGGGCGGCAACTCCACCGCCGCCCGCGCCATGGCCGGCCGCGTCTCCGACTGGTACTTCTCCAACGGCAAGGACTTCGACGGGGTGAGCGAACAGCTCCTGGACGTCCGCAGGTCCGCCGCCGAAGTCAGCCGCACGCCACCGAAGTTCGGCCTCAACGGCTTCCTCATCGCCCGTGACACCGAGGCCGAGGCCCGCGAGACGCTCCGGGAGATCGTCGCCAAGGCCGACACCGAGGCCGTCGAGGGTTTTGGCGCGGCCGTGAAGCAGGCGGGCCGGTCCACCGCCGACGGCAAGGGCATGTGGCAGGACTCCGGCTTCGAGGACCTGGTCCAGTACAACGACGGCTTCCGCACCGGCCTCATCGGCACCCCGGAGCAGATCGCCGAGCGGATCGTCGCCTACAGGAAGCTCGGCGTCGACCTCCTGCTCCTCGGCTTCCTGCACTACCACGAGGAGGTCGAGTACTTCGGCCGGCGCGTGCTCCCCCTGGTGCGGGAGCTGGAAGCCCAACTCCCGGACACCGAGGCCGAGTCCGTCCCCGTTCACGCCTGACCACCTCCCGCCTTCCGCAATCCGCCCCGCACCGCGAAAGAGGTCACCCCACCATGAGCACCGTCACGCCCACCGACTGGCAGACCGGCCCCGCCCCGCAGACCGCCCAGGAGTGGATCGCGCGCGCCGCCGACGTGGCCGCTGTCCTCGCCACCGACGCCGCCGCACGCGACCGGGCCGGCGCCACCCCCTACGCCGAGCTGCGGCTCCTCAAGGACTCCGGCCTGGTCACCCTGCTCGGACCCGTCGAGCACGGCGGCGCGGGCCAGGACTGGCCCACCGCCTACCGCGTCGTCCGCGAGGTCTCCAAGGCCGACGGATCCATCGGCCAGCTCCTCGGCTACCACTACCTGTGGAACTGGGCCGCCCGTCTGGTCGGCACCCGCGAACAGTGGGAGCACGTCGAGGCGGAGGCCGCCCGCAACCGCTGGTTCTTCGGCGGCGCCGTCAACCCGCGGGACAGCGACGTCGTCGTCACCGAGGACGGCGACGACCTGGTCTTCACCGGCCGCAAGTCCTTCTCCACCGGCAGCAAGGTCTCCGACGTCACCGTCCTCGAAGGTGTCCTGGACGGCACCGACCAGCACGTCTTCGCGATCGTGCCTTCCGACAGCGAGGGCCTGACCTTCCACGACGACTGGGACAACATCGGCCAGCGGCTCACCGAGAGCGGCAGCGTCACGATCGACGGCGTGCGCACGCCGTGGTCCTCGGCGGCCGGATACGTCGACAAGGTCTTCCAGCCGCGCACGTACAACACCCTCAACGTGCCGACCATCCAGCTCGTCTTCGTCAACTTCTACCTCGGCATCGCGGGCGGCGCGCTGGAGACGGCCGCCACCTACACCCGCGAGAAGGCGCGGTCCTGGCTGCACGGCGGGCACGAGCGCGCGGTCGACGAGCCGTACGTCATCGACACCTACGGCGACCTCACCGCGAAGCTCTGGGCGGCCGAGGCGCTCGCCGACGCCGTCGCCGCCGAAGGGCAGACGCTGCACGACGACCCCGACGCCGTCACCGAGCAGTCCCGCGGCGACTTCGAGGTGCGGGTGGCCGCGGTGAAGGCCCGCGCCACCGACGTCGCCCTGGAGGTCACCAGCCGCATCTTCGAGGTGACCGGCGCCCGCTCCACGAACAGCGCCGAGGGCCTCGACCGGTTCTGGCGCAACGTCCGCACCCACACCCTCCACGACCCCGTCGCCTACAAGCGCCGCGAGGTCGGCCGCTGGTTCCTCGAAGGCGAACTGCCCGAGCCCACCTGGTACTCCTGACCGACCGGGGGCGCCTTCGCTTGAAGGCGCCCCCTCGTCCCCTTCCTCCCGAAAGAGGACCTCATGGCCACCGTTCTGTCCGTCTCCGGCAGCCCCTCCGCCTCCTCCCGCACCGGCAGGCTCCTGCGCCACCTCGACGCCCGTCTCGCCGCCCAGGGGCACGAGGTGATCCCGCTCGATGTCCGCACCATCCCCGCCGACGCCCTGCTCGGCGCCGACTTCCGGCACCCCGCGATCGTCGAGGCCACCGCGCTCTTCGCGCGCGCCGACGGCGTCGTCATCGGCACCCCCGTCTACAAGGCGGCCTACTCCGGCGTCCTGAAAGCGCTGCTGGACCTGCTCCCGCAGTACGCCCTGGCAGGCAAGACCGTCCTGCCGCTGGCCACCGGCGGGACGACCTCCCACGTACTGGCCATCGACTACGCCCTGCGCCCGGTGCTCAGCTCCATGGGCGCGGCGCACATCGTGCAGGGCTGGTTCACCCTCGACAAGGACATCACCGCGCACGAGGACGGCTCCCTGACCGTCGCCCCGCCCGCGATCGAGGCGCTCACCCAGGTCCTCGACCAGTTCTCGACGGCCCTGGGCCGCGCGCCCCTGCTGGCCGCGGCGAGCTGACCGGCGTGACCGCGAAAGTCATCGCCGACGACGTCGAGGCCCTGACCGTGGCCCGCTCCCTCGCCGACGCGTTCCGTACCGGTGCCTCCGAGCGGGACGCCGAACGCCGCCTGCCCCGCGCGGAGCTGGACCGTCTCACCGCCTCCGGTCTGCTCGCGGTCACCGTGCCCGCCGAGCACGGGGGAGCGGACGTGTCCCAGGAGACCCTGGCCGAGACCTTCCGGCTGCTCGCCTCGGCCGACGCGAGCCTCGCCCAGATCCCGCAGAGCCACTTCGTGTACGTCAACGTGATCCGTCGTCAGGGCACGCCCGCCCAGCGGGAGTTCTTCTTCGGCGAGGTCCTCGCCGGGCGCCGCTTCGGCAACGCCCAGTCGGAGGCGGGCACCCGGCACGTCCAGGACATCCGCACCCGCCTGGAGCCCCGCCCCGACGGCTCGTACACACTGACCGGCGTCAAGCACTACTCCACCGGGGCCCTGTTCGCCGACTGGATCCCGGTGCTGGCCCGCGCCGAGGACGACACCCTGCGAGTCGCGTACGTCCCCCGGGACGCCCCGGGGCTCACGGTGATCGACGACTGGGACGGCATGGGCCAGCGCACCACCGCCAGCGGCACCGTCCGCCTGGAGCGGGTCCCGGTCCCGGCCGACCGGGTGCTCCCGCACCACCTCACCTTCCAGGGTCCCCAACTCCACGGCGCGGTCGCCCAGTTGCTGCACGCCGCCATCGATGTGGGAATCGCCTCGGGGGCGCTGGCCGAGGCCGTCGCGTTCGTCCGGACGAAGAGCCGTCCCTGGTTCGAGAGCGGGGTCGAGACCGCGGCCGAGGACCCGCTCCTCATCCAGCGGTTCGGTGAACTCGCCCTGCTGGAAAGGGCGGCGCGGGCGCTGCTGCGGGAAGCCGGCCGCGCGGTGGACGCGGCCCGCGCCGATCTGACCGACGAGTCGGCGGCCGAGGCGTCCATCGCCGTCGCCGCCGCGAAGGCGCACGCCGCGCACACCGCCGTCGAGATCGCGGGCGCCCTGTTCGAGGTGGCCGGCACCCGTTCCGCGCTCGACTCCCTCAACCTGCACCGGCACTGGCGCGACGCCCGCACCCACACCCTGCACGACCCCGCCCGCTGGAAGGTCCAGCACCTCGGCCGGTACGTGCTCAACGGCGTCCGGCCGCCCCGCCACGGCCTCCTCTAGCGGACACACCAGAACGGAGACCCCCGTGTCCCTCACCTTCCACTGGTTCCTCCCCACCAACGGCGACAGCCGCCATGTCGTCGGCGGCGGCCACGGCACCCCGGCCACCGCCTCCGGACGGGACCGGCCGCCCACGGTCGCCTACCTGAGCCAGATCGCCCGCGCCGCGGAGGATCTGGGCTTCGTGGGCGCGCTCACCCCCACCGGCGCCTGGTGCGAGGACGCGTGGCTGACCACCGCCATGGTCGCCCAGCAGAGCGAACGCCTGAAGTTCCTGGTCGCCTTCCGCCCCGGCTTCGTCTCGCCGACGCTCGCCGCGCAGATGGCCTCCACCTTCCAGCGGCAGACCGGCGGTAGGCTGCTCCTCAACGTGGTCACGGGCGGCGAGAGCCACGAGCAGCGGGCCTACGGCGACTTCCTCGACAAGGACGCGCGGTATCGCCGTACCGGTGAATTCCTGGAGATCGTACGGGGGTTGTGGGAGGGCAAGACCGTCGATCTGCACGGCGAGCACCTCCGGGTCGAGGACGCGCGACTGGCCCGGGTGCCCGACCCGGTTCCCGAGGTGTACTTCGGCGGCTCCTCACCGATCGCCGGGGAGGTGGCAGCCCGGCATGTCGACGTGTACCTCACCTGGGGCGAGCCGCCCGCCCAGGTCGCCGGGAAGATCGCGTGGATCCGGGGCCTGGCGGCGCGACAGGGCCGCACTCTCCGCTTCGGCATCCGGCTGCACGTCATCACCCGGGACACCTCCGAGCAGGCCTGGGCGGAGGCGGAGCGGCTGCTCTCCGGGTTCGACGCGGAGACCGTGAGGTCCGTACAGGCCGGACTCGCCCGCAGCGAGTCGGAGGGCCAGCAGCGGATGCTCGCCCTGCACGGGGGCGGCAGCCGGGACGGGCTGGAGATCCACCCCAACCTGTGGGCCGGGATCGGGCTGGTGCGCGGGGGTGCGGGGACGGCGCTGGTCGGCAGTCACGAGGAGGTCGCCGAGCGGATCAGGGAGTACGCCGCGCTGGGGATCGAGGAGTTCGTCCTGTCCGGGTATCCGCATCTGGAGGAGGCGTACTGGTTCGGGGAGGGAGTGCTGCCCCGGCTGGCGGCGCAGGGGGTGTGGCACCACCCCGCCGGCGAGCAGGCCGCGCCCTCCGCCCAGGTGCCGTTCGCGAGCTGACAGGGAGGCGGCGCCGGTCGGCGGCGCCCTTCCCGCGACCGGTCCCGCGGTTCCCGCGGTGCCCGCGGTTCTCGCGCCCCTGGGCGACTTCAGCTCGTCAGTGCCTTCAAGTGGGCCTCGCGGGACTCCGCCGTCTGCCCCTGGACCAGGAGGAACAAGGCCTCCCGGGCCAGACGCTGGGCCCGGTGGGTCAGCGCCAGGGAGCGGCCGCCGCCGGCCACCACGGCCGCGGTGGTGGCCGCGCACATGACCTCGTACGCCCGGGTGCGCAGCGCCAGGCGTTCCGCCAGGTGCTCGTGCGGTGCGGGGTGGCCGGCCAGGGCGTAGGCCCGGTCGCGGATGCCGGTGAGCCGGGCGCGCAGGGGCCCCGCCATGTCGTCGTCCAGCAAGGTGAGTGCCGCGTCGGTGACGCCGAACACCGCCGGCGAGGCGTTCACCGTCCTCGCCCGGTCCACCGCCGCCCACTGCGCGTACGGGCGACGCAGGACCACGTCCTCCTCGGGCAGCCACAGGCCGTCCAGCTCCAGCGAGACCGTGCGGGACGCGGTGAGCGCCGCGAGACGCATCGGCGGCGACGCGCGCAGGCCCGGCTGCTCCCGTGCCCGCGTGAAGGCGAAGAGCACCTCACCGGCCTCGGTGACCCCGGCGAGCAGCATCACGTCGTTGAGGCCCCACCCGGTGTACCAGGGCACCGTCCCGTCGAACCGCCGGCCGCCGCGCTCACGCGTGACCCGCACCGGGGTGCGCGGATGGGCCCGCAGATGGGCGTACGCCACCCCGGACAGCAGCTCGCCGCGCGTCAGCGGGCCCAGCAGCCGCTCCCGCACGGGCCCGTCGCTGCCGGCCAGCGTCGTCACGGGCGTGTGGTGCTGCGTCTGCACGAACCAGGTCGAGCAGCACGCCCCGGCCAGGATCTCCGCGGTCTCCCGCGCGACCTCCGGGGCAGCTCCGCCGTACTCCGGGGGCGCGCTCACCGCGAGCAGCCCGGATCGCCTGATCGCCTCGATGTGGCTGGTGGGGACGCCTTCCTGGTCGACCCGTCCGGCGTTCGGTGCGAGCAGGTCGTCCGCCAGCCGGCGGGCGCGGACGACAAGAGGGTGGGGCACGGGCACGGTGGTCATGCGGGAGATTCTGCCGACGTCGTCGTGCGCGGCGTCGATCCGGGGGCCGCCGTTCGTGCGAGAGCTGAGAATCGTTGGTGCGAGAGGTGACAGACCTTTGCGGAGGAGGTGAGAGACACGTCTGTGCCGGAATGTGTTCGGCACATGAAAGGTTGGCCTATACACCTGACCGTCGGGACATAGGCGTCCCCTGCGGGCCGAGAGGCCCGCGCACCCCAGCGAGGCACCGTGAACCACCCCGCCCCCGAGCAGCCCGCCGACGTCGTGGCCCGGCTGCGCGCCACCTTCCGCACCGGCCGCACCAAGCCCGTCGAGTGGCGTACGGCCCAGCTGCGCCGCCTGCGCGAGATGCTCACGGACCACCGCGCGGACCTCGCCGCCGCCCTCCACGCCGACCTGGGCAAGAGCGCCGCGGAGGCCTACCGCACCGAGATCGACTTCACCGTCCGCGAGATCGACCACACCCTCGACCACCTCGCCGACTGGCTGCGCCCCGAATCCGCCCCCGTCCCGGCGCATCTCGGCGACGACGCGCGGGCCTGGACGCAGTACGACCCCCTCGGCGTCGTCCTCGTCATCGCGCCCTGGAACTACCCGGCCCAGCTGCTGCTCGCCCCCGTGGTCGGCGCCCTCGCCGCGGGCAACGCGGTGGTCGCCAAGCCGAGCGAGCTGGCCCCCGCCACCTCCGCCGCGCTGGCCCGGCTGCTGCCCGCGTACCTCGACACCGACGCGGTCGCCGTCGTCGAGGGCGGCATCCCGCAGACCACGGCCCTGCTGGCCGAGCGCTTCGACCACATCTTCTACACCGGCAACGGCACCGTCGGCCGCATCGTGATGCGCGCCGCCGCCGAGCACCTCACGCCGGTCGCGCTCGAACTGGGCGGCAAGTCCCCCGCGTTCGTCGACCGCGACACCGACCTGGACGTCGTCGCGGACCGGCTGGCCCGCGGCAAGTTCCTCAACGCCGGGCAGACCTGCGTCGCCCCCGACTACGTCCTCACCGACCCGGACACCGCGGCCGCCCTGGAGCCCGCGCTGGTCCGCGCCGTCGAGGCGCTGTACGGCACCGACCCGGCGGCCTCCGGCGCCTACGGCCGCATCGTCAACGAACGCCACTTCGACCGGCTGGCCAGCCTGCTGGACTCCGGCCGCGTGGTCGTGGGCGGCGACAGCGACCGTACGACGAAGTACCTCGCGCCCACCGTCCTCGCCGACGTCGACCCCGGGTCGCCGGTCATGCGGGAGGAGATCTTCGGGCCGATCCTGCCGATCGTCACGGTCTCCGGCCTCGACGAGGCGATCGAGTTCATCAACGACCGCGACAAGCCGCTCGCGCTGTACGTCTTCGCCGGCTCGGAGGAGGCGCGGCGCCGGATCGCCGACGAGACCTCGTCCGGCGGCCTCGGGTACGGCCTGCCGCTGGCCCATCTCACCGTCTCCGACCTGCCGTTCGGCGGGGTGGGGGAGAGCGGCATGGGCAGCTACCACGGCCGCTACTCCATCGAGACGTTCAGCCACCGCAAGGCGGTGCTCGACAAGCCGCTGAGCTGAGCGGTCTCCTGCGGGCAGCCCGGAAGCCGCCGACCTTGACCGGCACCGTCCGGATCGCCGCGGACCCCGCGACGCCTGGCGCGGTGTCGCGGGTCGTGCGAGGCCTGGCGCGGTGTCGCGGGTCGTGCGACGCCTGGCGCGGTGTCCCGGGTCCGGGACGCCTGGCGCGGCACCTCGCCGCGCTGCGGGAACACCCGTGTACGCCCGGTGCGCGGGTGATGCCTGAGCCGCGGCGATCCGCAACGGCGGCCCCAACGTCCTCTCAGGTGCCGGGCCGGCCGGTCTGCCGGCCGCGGACGGCCCAGGCGCGGGCACGGGCCCTGAGCCCGACGGCTCCGTCTCCGGGCCGGCCGGCAGTGTCGCGCGCAACGTCTCGGGCGGCCGGTCCCGTCCTGACTGTGACAGCGACCCGACATACCGGGGAGCCGGGTCCTGGCCCGCCAGGAGCGGCTCCCACAGATCCGGCGCACCCGGCGAAGCAGGGCGGGACCTCGACCGGGGCGACTGCCGTCCCGACGAGCCCTGCCCCCGTCCACAGGGCGCGCAACGGGGCCGGGCCGCACAGCGGGAACCGGCCGCCCTCGTCCAGCGCCGCCGCCGACGGGTCCACCGTGCGCGCGGCATCCCGGTAGCGCCGCGCACCCCGTGCCGTCGGCGTAGTCCCAGACGTACGCGGCGACAGACGTACGCGGCGTCGGCGCGCTTTGCCGTGGCCGACGCGCGGGCGCTGCCCGTACCGGACGCCGTGTTCGACGTGGCCGTCAGCGGTCTCGTCCCGAACATCCGGCCTCAGGCGGCCCTCGCGGCGGGTGAGGCAGCGCGGGCGGTCCGGCCGGGCGGGCTGATCGCGCCGGCGCTCGCGATGGGTGAGGCGGCACGGGCGGCTCCGGCCGGGCGGGCTGGTCGCCGGAACGCGGACGCGGGCCGTGGCCGCGAACCCGGGGAGCGCTGCACCCCCGGCAGTGACCGGGGCCGGCAGCGCCCGAGCCGCGGCCGACGTCCAGCCACCGCAGGCCGGTCCCGCGGTCGGCCATGTCACGAACTCCTCGGGGACCAGCCAGCCCCACCGGCCCATGTACCGCTCGCAGGCGTCGCCGGCGGCCCACACGCCGAAGTGCTGTGCTGCCACCCGCCACCCCGCCCGACCAGGCGCCCGGCGGCCACCCGGACCCCACGGCCCCCGCGCCCCGGGCGAGTTGACTGGTCTACACCCTTGACTGGTACAGACCAAAGGAGTTGAGTATGCGCCACACCCCCCACCACGGCCGCGCCCACGCCGTGGCCGGTCCGGCCGGCCCGTGCGCACAAGGTTGGCTTCGCCCTGCCCTTGTCCGGGTGCGGCCGTGTTCAGCAAAGGAGTTGATCCTGTGTCGAGACGCCGTATCTCCGCCGTGGTCACCGCGCTCGTCCTCGGCGCCGCCGTGCCGGTCGTCCTGCCGGCCGCGCCCGCGTCGGCCGCCGCGTGCTCCAGCTACCCGAGCTGGGTGGCGGGACGGTCGTACGTCACCGGCGACATCGTGCGCTACACCGACGGCAAGGCCTACATCGCCGAACACGACAACCCGGGCTACGACCCGACGATCAGCACCTGGTACTGGGAGCCCTACGCCTGCGACAACGGCCCCGGCACACCCGTCGGCACCTTCGTGGTGAGCGAGGCCCAGTTCAACCAGATGTTCCCGGGCCGCAACCCCTTCTACACCTACAGCGGCCTCAACGCCGCCCTCGGCGCCTACCCCGGCTTCGCCAACACCGGAAGCGACACGGTGAAGAAGCAGGAGGCGGCCGCCTTCCTCGCCAACGTCAGCCACGAGACCGGCGGCCTGGTGCACGTGGTTGAGCAGAACACCGCCAACTACCCGCACTACTGCGACTGGAGCCAGCCGTACGGCTGTCCCGCCGGGCAGGCCGCGTACTACGGGCGCGGCCCGATCCAGCTCAGCTGGAACTTCAACTACAAGGCCGCGGGCGACGCACTGGGCATCGACCTCCTGAACAACCCCTGGCTGGTGCAGAACGACGCGGCCGTCGCCTGGAAGACGGCCCTGTGGTACTGGAACACCCAGTCCGGTCCCGGCACCATGACCCCGCACAACGCCATGGTGAACGGCGCCGGTTTCGGGCAGACCATCCGCAGCATCAACGGCTCCCTGGAGTGCGACGGCAAGAACCCGGCGCAGGTGCAGAGCCGGGTCACCAAGTACCAGCAGTTCGCCCAGATCCTCGGGGTGGCACCGGGCGGCAACCTGTACTGCTGAGCGCTCGCGGGGGAGTCCGCGACGTGAGTACGGCGGTGCGGCGGAGGTGTGTCAGACTCCGCCGATGACCTCCGAAACGATCACCGCGGACGCCGCGGGCACCTGGGAACTCGGCGACCGCACCGTCAACCGCGTCGGCTTCGGCGCGATGCGGTTGACGGGCAGCGCCGCCTTCCACCTCGGAGCACCGAGCGACCGGGACCGCTCGATCGCCGTGCTGCGCAGGGCGATCGAGCTCGGCGTGAACCACATCGACACGGCCGCCTTCTACTTCTCCGCCCTGCGCTCGGCCAACGAACTCATCAACAGCGCGCTGTCGCCGTACGCCGACGACCTGGTCGTCGTCACCAAGGTCGGCCCGTTCCGCAACTACTCCGGGGACTGGGGCACTTCGGCACGCCCCGACGACCTGCGCGGCCATGTCGAGGAGAACCTGCGCCAGCTCGGCCGCGACCATCTCGACGTCGTCAACCTCCGACGGATGCGGCAGGACTCCATCGCCGAGCACTTCGGCGCCCTCGCGGAACTGCGCGACGAGGGCCTGATCCGGCACCTCGGCATCTCCGACGTCGAACCCCGTCACCTCGCCGAGGCGCAGGCCATCGCGCCGGTGGTGTGTGTGCAGAACCGGTTCGGACTCGGCCTGCACGACCCCGCCACCGACGAACTCCTGCGTCTGTGCGGCGAACAGGGCATCGCCTTCGTGCCGTTCTTCGCCATCGCCGGTGAGGGCGCCTCCCAGGGCGCCACCACCACCCACCACGACGAGGTGCTCGCGGTCGCCGAGGCCCACGGCGCGACGGCCGCCCAGGTCCGCCTCGCCTGGACCCTGCAACAGGGCCCGCACGTCCTGGCCATCCCCGGCACCGGCAACCCCGACCACCTCGCGGAGAACGTGGCCGCGGGCGCCCTGCGTCTCACCGGCGAGGAACTGGACGTGCTCGACGCGCTGCACCGCAAGGCCGGTTGAGGCGAGGGCCGAGCTTGTCCGGCCGCCGCGACTGCGAAAGTGTGAAGGCCCGCGTCCGATCGACGGAAAAGAGAATCCCCGGCATGGCCGTCATCCACCAGACCACCCTCAAGCCGACCAAGCTCGAACTGCTCACCGCCTGGCTGCCCACCCGCCCCTGGTACGTCGGCGGTGCGGGCGAGCCCCGGCTGTCCAAGGCGGGCGGCTTCCGGCTGGACGACCCGCAGGGCGAGGTCGGCATCGAGTTCATGGTGGCCCGCGACACCTCCGGCGCCCACCCGGTCACCTACCTGGTACCGCTGACCTACCGCGGCGCACCCCTGGACGGGGCGGAGCACGCCCTCGTCGGCACCATGGAGCACGGCGTGCTGGGGCCCCGCTGGGCCTACGACGGCTGCCACGACCCGGTGCTCGTCGCCCAGCTGCTCGCCCTGGTCGAGGGCCGCGTCCAGGCCCAGGCCCAGAGCGTCAGCGACACCCCGGACCAGGACGTCACCCACTCCTACGCGGACGACGCCCTGCTTCCCTCCGGTGTCCTCACCGCCGCCACCGACGATGAGGAGGGCACCGAGCTGCCTCTCGCGCAGGGCACGACGCTGCGCCTGCACCGGGTCCTGCACCCCGCCCCGGAGGACGCGCCCCTCGTCCCGCCGGGTGCGACCGGCCATGTGGCCGGGGCCTGGGACGGTCCGGACGGCACCCGCGAGCGGGGCCTGTTCGCCGTCCTGCGCTCCGGGCCCCGCCCCTAGGGGCGGTCAGCCCAGCTGTTCGTGCAGGAACGGCACCGTGCTCTGCCAGGCCCGGGCGGCCGACTCGGCGTGGTAGACCGGGCGGCCGTCGTTGAAGAAGGCGTGGTCGGCCGGGTAGCGGCGGAAGTCCGGGGTGCTGCCGGACTGCCGCTCGATCGTCTCGGCCAGCCGGTCCACGGTCTCCGCCGGAATGCTCTGGTCGAGTTCCCCGAAGTGCCCGAGGACCCGCGCCCTGAGTCCCGAGAAGTCGGGCAGCTCGCCCTGGACGACACCGTAGAACGGCACGGCGGCGCTCACCCGGGGGTCGGCCGCGGCCAGGTACAGCACGAAACCGCCGCCCATGCAGAAGCCGACCGCGCCGACCGTGTCCGAGGTGACCTCGGGCAGCGACAGCAGGTGGTCGACGGCGCCGGAGAGCAGCTCGACCCCGCGCGGGACCGGCAGGGCCTGCATCATCCGCAGGGCTTCCTGGCTCTCGTGCGCCACGTTGCCGCCGTAGAGGTCGGGGGCCAGGGCGACGAACCCCTCGCGCGCGAGCCGGTCGGCGACGTCCGCGATGTGATCGGTCAGGCCCCACCACTCCTGGATGACGATCACGCCCGGGCCGCTTCCGGACGGCGGCAGCGCCAGATAGCCGTGCGCGGTGGTCCCGCCACTGGGGAAGGTGACGTTCTGACGGGCCGGGGCACCGGTCGACTTCGGCAGTTCGGTCATGACACTCGACTCCTGTGCGGCAGTGCGTGGTGAGGCTGCCGGGGTCGGCGACCCCGACGTGATCACCAGCCTGTCACGCCCGGAACGGCCCCCTCGCACCCCCCTCCCGACTCTCGCACCCCCCTCCCGGACCGATTGGCGCGGGTAGGGTTTTACGTATAACCTCTCCCGTCGATCCCCCCGCTCCGACGCTCCGAGAGGTCCCGATGAGACGCGTCGCCCTGGTCACCCTTGTCGTCGACGACTACGACGAGGCGATCCGCTTCTACACCGAGGCCCTCGGTTTCCGCCTCGTCGAGGACACCCCGCGACCCGACGGCTCCCGCTGGGTCGTCGTCCGCCCCGGCCCCCGGCAGGACGGCACCGACCTGCTGCTGGCCCGCGCCAAGGACGAGGACCAGCGCGCCCGCGTAGGCGACCAGACCGGCGGGCGGGTCGGCTTCTTCCTGCACACCGACGACTTCGCCCGCGACCACGCCCGCATGCGCGCCGCGGGCGTGACCTTCCTGGAGGAGCCGCGCCACGAGCCGTACGGCTCGGTCGCCGTCTTCCAGGACCTGTACGGAAACCGCTGGGACCTGCTCCAGCCCGCGGCCGCGACGCCCGGCACGCCGAGAGCACGCACCGAACGCCGCTCCCCCTGACCCACCGCCGAGGAACACGCACATGACCGCGCCCCGCATCGACACCGCCCGTATCGACACCGCCCGTATCGACACCGACCGCATCGACACCGACACACTCCGCCGGCTGCCCAAGGCCGTGCTGCACGACCACCTCGACGGCGCCCTGCGCCCCGCCACCCTGGTGGAGCTCGCGGACGCGGCCGGCCACCGGCTGCCCACCACCGACCCGGACGCCCTCGCGGCCTGGTACGTCGAGGCCGCCGGCTCCGGGGACCTGGTGCGTTACATAGGCACCTTCGAGCACACCCTCGCCGTGCTCCAGACCCGCGAGGGCCTGCTGCGCGCCGCCGAGGAGTACGTCCTCGACCTCGCCGCCGACGGTGTGGTGTACGGCGAGGTGCGCTACGCGCCCGAGCTGATGCTGAAGGGCGGGCTGACCCTGCCCGAGGTCGTCCAGACCGTCCAGGAAGGGCTGGCGGCGGGCATGGCGAAGGCGGCGGCCGCGGGCACGCCGGTGCGGGTCGGCACGCTGCTGTGCGGGATGCGGATGTTCGGCCGGACCAGGGAGATCGCCGGCCTGGCCGTCGCCTTCCGGGACGCCGGTGTCGTCGGCTTCGACATCGCGGGCGCCGAGGACGGCTTCCCGCCCGCCGACCACCTGGCCGCCTTCGAGTACCTGCGCCGCGAGAACGTCCCGTTCACCATCCACGCCGGCGAGGCGCACGGCCTGCCCAGCATCCACCAGGCGCTCCAGGTGTGCGGCGCCCAGCGCATCGGGCACGGCGTCCGCATCACCGACGACATCCCCGACCTCGCGGCCGGCAAGCTCGGCCGCCTCGCGGGCTGGGTCCGCGACCGCCGGATCACCCTGGAGATGTGCCCGACCTCGAACCTCCAGACCGGCGCCGCCCACTCGATCGCCGAGCACCCGATCACCGGGCTGAAGGATCTCGGCTTCCGGGTGACCCTCAACACCGACAACCGTCTGGTGTCGGGCACGACGATGACCCGGGAGATGTCCCTGCTGGTCGAAGAGGCGGGCTGGACGGCCGGGGACCTGCGCACGGTCACGGTGAACGCCCTCAAGAGCGCGTTCATCCCCTTCGACGAGCGCGAGGCCCTCATCCGGGACGTCGTCCTGCCGGGCTACGAGGCCGTGCTCCGCAACAGCCCACGGGCATAGGCGGCCTGTCCGACGTGCTGGAGATCGTCGGACAGGACACTGACCAGGCGTACGCCCAGGGTGACCGGCGGATCCCAGCGCTCGTCCACCACCCGCTCGAAGTCCTCGGCGGCCAGCCCGCGCAGGTACCCGAGCGTCTGCTCGTGCACGGCGTCGTAGTACCCGGTCAGCAGGTCACCGGAGTCGACCCGCACCTTGGCGACCTTCGCGGAGCTGTGCCCGTAGCCGGTGTCGTGGCGCGACAGGCCGAGGCCGAACCGCTTCTCCCAGCCCTGGGAGAGCCAGACCTGGTCGAGCCCGGAGGCGTCGGCCAGGTGGTCGTCCTGGACCCGGGTGAGGTGCCAGACCAGCCAGGCGACGGAGTTGGCGTCGGCCGAGGGCCGGGCGTTGAGGGCGTCCGCGCTCAGGCCGTCGACGGCGGCGTGGACCTCTTCCCGGATGCGGCTGTACGCGTCGATGAGGATGTCCTTGGCATGCATACCGTCCACCCTCGCGCATCCCGCGGGTTCACGCGCCCTCTGTCTCCAGCAGCGTCATCAGCGCCCGGGCGGCGGGACTGGCCGCCTGCGGGGGCGGCAGCAGCGCGACCGTCTCGTACATCGTGTCGTCGGTGCCCTTCAGCGGGAGAGCGGTGAGCGACTCACGCTTGTGCCGGAAGTGGCGGGGCACGACGGCGACGCCCAGATTCTCGTCCACCAGGTCGAGCAGGCTGTGCACGTCGTTCACCTCCAGTGCCACCGTCCGCCGCACGCCCGCCGCGGCGAACGCGGCGTCGGTGATCCGGCGCGGCCCCCAGTCCGGATGGAAGTCGACGAAGACCTCGCCGCCGATCTCGCGCGGCGTCACCGCCGCGCCGACGGCGGCGAGCCGGTGGCCGGGATGGCACAGCACGGTCATCGGCTCACTCGTCAGCGCCACCGACCGCAGCTGGTCGGTGTCCGCCTGGGTGCGCACCGCGAACGCCAGGTCGAGGCGGCCCGCGGCGACCTCCTCGGCGAGCGCGGCCGCCCCCGCCTGCCGCAGCCGGATCTCCACGTCCGGGTGATACCGCCGGAACACGGCCAGCAGCCGCGCCACCTGCACCCCCGCGATGCACTGTTCGGTGCCGAGGGCGAGCGTGCCGCGCAGCACCCCCTGCACGGCGGCGACGGCCTCGTGCGCCGACCGCACTTGCGCCAGGATCCGCTCGGCCTCGCCCAGCAGGGCCCGCCCGGCCTCGGTGAGCGTCACCCGGCGGGTGGTCCGGACGAACAGCGGGGTCTGCAGTTCCCGCTCCAGCGTCCGGATGGAGGCCGACAGGCCGGACTGGGACACCATGAGCCGTTCGGCGGCCCGGGTGAAATGCTGGTCCTCGGCGACCGCGACGAAGTGCTGGAGATGGCGCAGTTCCATGATTGAGAAGCCTATCCGCTGAATTCCATCCGATTCTCCTGTTGGACCACTGTGCCCAGGTCGCGAAAGAGTGGGCACGGTTCTCAGGAACCACGTTCCACCGTGCCAACCCCTCTGGAGTCGCGTTGTACACCGCACACCCCGACCGCTACGCGGACATGCCCTACCGGCGCACCGGACGCAGCGGCCTGAAGCTTCCCGCGCTGTCGCTCGGACTGTGGCACAACTTCGGGCCGGCGGACCGCTCGGTCGACCACCAGCGGGCCATCCTGCGGCGCGCCTTCGACCTCGGCGTCACCCACTTCGACCTGGCCAACAACTACGGCCCGCCGCCCGGTGCCGCCGAGTCCGCGCTCGGCGAGGCGCTGAAGGCGGACTTCGCGCCGTACCGCGACGAGCTGGTCATCTCCACCAAGGCCGGCTACCTGATGTGGCCCGGCCCGTACGGCGAGTGGGGTTCGCGCAAGTACGTGCTGTCCTCGCTGGACCAGAGCCTGAAGCGGATGGGCCTGGACTACGTCGACATCTTCTACTCGCACCGCCCCGACCCGGAGACTCCGCTGGAGGAGACGATGGGCGCCCTGCACTCGGCGGTGCAGCAGGGCAAGGCGCTGTACGTCGGCATCTCCAACTACTCGGCCGAGCAGACCCGGGAGGCCGCGCGCATCCTGGGCGAGCTGGGCACCCCGCTGCTCATCCACCAGCCGCGCTACTCGATGCTCGACCGCCGCCCCGAGGACGGCGGTCTGCTGGACGCGCTGGACGAGCTCCAGGTCGGCTCCATCGTCTTCTCCCCGCTGGAGCAGGGCCTGCTGACCGGCCGTTACCTGGACGGCATCCCGGAGGACTCGCGGGCGGCGAGCGACAGCCCGTTCCTGAACTCGGACGCGGTCACCGAGGACCTGGTCGGCCGGCTGCGCGCCCTCGACGACATCGCCACGTCCCGCGGCCAGACCCTGGCCCAGCTCGCCCTGGCCTGGGTGCTGCGCGGCGGCCGGGTGACCTCCGCCCTGGTCGGCGCGAGCAGCCCGCAGCAGCTGGAGGACAGCGTCGGCGCCATCCGCAACCTGGACTTCGACGCGGACGAACTGGCGAGGATCGACGCCATCGTGCGGGCGTGAGCCGTGGCACGCCCCGCATGACCTCCGGCACGGGCTCGGGCACGGCGGCCCGCGGCTGAGCGGTGACGCCGTGCCGCCATCGCTCAGCCGAGCCGCTCCTCCAGCCGCACGGTCACGGTGTCCCCCGCCTCCTTCCCGATGGCCCGGCGCACCTCGGCCTTCACGGGCAGCATGTGGGTGCCGTCCCCGAGGGCCATGAAGGAGCTCCGGAAGGGGTGCCCGTCGATCGTCCCGCGGACCTTGACCAGTCCGCGGGTGCCGAAGAACGCGACGGAGGAGGGCCAGCGGACACACGTCCAGCTGCCCTTCTCCGGGCTTCTGCTGAGCTCGGCGGTGAACTGCGCGTCCACTTTTCCGGTCGTGGCCATGACGTCCTCCGCTGCTGCCGTTGGCCTCCCGCCCGGGAGGCTCTGGTCATAAGACCGCCGGCGGCCGGAGAACTCATCGGTGGCGACGGCGTCACGCCCCGGCGGGCATCCGGTCCACGAAGCCGAGCACGGACCTGATCCGGCCGTCCCCGTCCAGGGTGATGACGTCGGAGCCGGCCACGGGCGCCGAGCCGTCGGCCTCGCTCGCCAGCTCCCAGGAGAAGCGCGCCGTGTCGTGGTGCCCGTCCACCGCGCCGGTCAGCCGGAAGACGAAGCCGGGGAACTGCTCGTGAGCCCCCGCGATCACGGCCGCGATCTGCTCGTGGCCGCGCGCATCGGAGAACGGGTCGGTGTACGAGCCGTCCGCGGTCCAGACGGCGGCGACCGCCTTGGCCCGCGCCTGCGGCTCCCGCTCGTTCCAGGCCTCGAAGTAGCGGGCGACGGCACTGTCGTATCGTTCGGTGTTCGCGGACATGGGCGGTCAGCCTCCATCAGGGACGTATGCGCTGGTCGGAACCCGGATCGCGGTGACGCCGACCCGATGCCCCCACCCTGCCCGGATCGCCCGGGGCGGTCGATTACCCCTCAGGTAATGATCGCATGGGCATGTACCCGTCAGATTTCGGCCACGCAGAGGGTCGAATATGCCAGGAGACTGGCCAAAAAGACGTGGTGACAGTGTTTCAGTAGTGAACATACTCGACAGCTAGAGCAGTTCACATCCAGCGAGGGAACGATCACGCACAGCGCATGAAGTCGCGCTCAGTGCAGGAGCCGCACCGAAAGCGAGGCCCGGCCGCCAGGTTGACGAAGCAGCGGGGAGTGGATCGTGCACGACGAATTCCTGTGCCATGTCACGGGGTACGGCACCTGCGGCGGCCGGCGTATCGGCGTACCGCTGGGAACCTACCGGGCCCCCACCCTCGCCCTCGCTCTGTGGTGGCTGCGCGA
The DNA here is from genome assembly GCF_053591515.1 of Streptomyces sp. NPDC003011. Taxonomy (NCBI): domain Bacteria; kingdom Bacillati; phylum Actinomycetota; class Actinomycetes; order Kitasatosporales; family Streptomycetaceae; genus Streptomyces; species Streptomyces sp. NPDC003011. The sequence continues at coordinate 11,535 of NZ_JBSFTY010000100.1, read as the reverse complement.
CCGCGCCTGCTGGATCGCCGACCGCCTCGACCCCCGGCCGGAGTCCGAGCACTTACCGTCCGGCGCGCTCGTCCCGGTCTCCGGCACGGTGCCCGACGTGCCCGCCGTCCTGCGGGGCTGGTGCTGGGACCCCGCCCAGCAGGCGCTGGTGGCCGACGAGTTGGCCGCCGGACGGCTGGTGCGGATCGCCGCCTTCGACGACACCACCGAGTACGAGCTGCTGGCCGAGTCGGTGGACGCCCTGCGCATGCAGCGGACCGCGGCGGCGCTGTTCACGCCCGTCGCCTGAGCCATGGATCCGGGAATTCCCGCACCAGGCACATATGCGTCCGAATCGGTAGACTTCTGGCATGGCGGAGCGACCGGGCGCACCGACGGCGCCGGAACTCGTCCTGGAGACCGAGACCGGCTCCACGGTGATGAGTCCGGGCCACGACTACCACGTCGGGCGCGACCCGTTGAGCGACATCGTCATCGACGATGCCCGGGTCTCGTGGCACCACGCGGTGCTGCGACCCGAGGACGGCCACTGGACGCTCGAGGACGAGCACAGCACCAACGGCACCTACGCCGACGGCCGCCGCGTCCACGAGTGGGGAGTGGGCCCCGGCAGCGTCATCCGCTTCGGCAACCCGTCCGACGGCCCGTGCGCGGTCCTGGCCGGCCTCCCCGAGCCCGTCGCCGAGCGCCCGTCGGCCGTCTCCATGCCCGCGCTCACCGGCACCTTCCGGCAGCCCACCACCGTGCGGCCGCTGCCCGCCCGCACGGTCCGCATCGGCCGCGCCGACGACAACGACCTGGTCATCGACGACCTGGTCGTCTCCCGTCGGCACGCCGAACTGCGCGCCCTGCCGGACGGAACGTACGAGATCCTCGACCTCGGCAGCCACAACGGCACGTTCCTCAACGGCCTGGCGATCACCCGCGCCCCGATCGGCCCCGGTGACATCGTCGGCATCGGCCACTCGGCGTTCAGCCTGGTCGGTGACCAGTTGCAGGAGTACGTCGACACCGGCGAGGTCTCCCTCGACGTCCAGGACCTCACGGTCACCGTCGACCACGGCCGCAAGACGCTGCTGGACCACGTGTCGTTCCCGGTGGGGGAGAAGTGCCTGCTCGCGGTCGTCGGCCCGAGCGGCGCCGGCAAGTCCACGCTGCTCAACGCCCTCACCGGCCAGCGCCCCGCCGACCACGGCACCGTCCTGTACGACGGGCGCGACCTCTACCGCGACTACGCCGAGCTGCGCCAGCGCATCGGGCTGGTCCCGCAGGAGGACATCCTGCACTCCCAGCTGACCGTCCACAGCGCCCTCGCCTACGCCGCCGAACTGCGCTTCCCGCAGGACACCGCCAAGGCCGAACGCCGGGCCAGGGTCGACGAGGTCATCCGGGAACTCGGCCTGGAGCAGCGCGCCCGGCAGCCCGTGCACAGCCTCTCGGGCGGGCAGCGCAAGCGGGTCAGCGTGGCCCTCGAACTGCTGACCAAGCCCTCCCTGCTCTTCCTGGACGAGCCCACCTCCGGCCTCGACCCGGGCATGGACCGCTCGGTGATGCACATGCTGCGCGGCCTCGCCGACGACGGCCGCACGGTCATCGTCGTCACGCACAGCGTCCTCAGCCTCGACGTCTGCGACCGGCTCCTCGTCCTCGCGCCCGGCGGGAAGATCGCCTACTACGGCCCGCCCGAGGACGCCCTCGCCTTCTTCGGCTTCGCCGAGTGGCCCGAGGCCTTCGAGGCCTTCGAACGGGACCGCGACCGCGACTGGGCCGGGGAGTTCCGTACCTCGTCCGTCCAGCGGCAGTACGTCGTGGACGCCAGCGCGCAGCCCCGACGGCCGCGCGAGGGCCCCGTCGTCATCACACCCCCGGCCAGGCCCCGCAGCCGCGGCGCCCAGCTCGGCACCCTCGTCCGCCGGTACACGGCCGCCCTGAGCGCGGACCGTACCTTCCTCGCCATCATGATCGCGCTGCCGTTCGTGATGGGCGCGATGGGCCGGGCCCTGGCCGGCAGCAGGCTGACGCAGGAGACAGCGATGAACGCGCTGCTGATCCTGTGCGTCGGCGGGGTCCTCACCGGCGCGGCCAACGCCGTACGCGAACTCGTCAAGGAACGCGTGATCTACCAGCGTGAACGGGCCGTGGGCCTGTCCAGATCGGCGTACCTGCTGTCCAAGGTGGTCGTTCTGGGGACGATCACCGTGCTCCAGGCCGTGGTCCTGACCCTGGTCGCCCTGCTCGGCGTCGACCTCAACGCACCCGGCGGCGAGGGCGTCGTGATGCCGCCCCTCGCCGAGATCACCGTCGCCGTCGCCCTGCTGGCGTTCACCGCCATGATGCTCGGCCTGCTGGTCTCCGCGCTGGTGCGCAAGGAAGAGGTGACGATGCCGCTGCTGGTCCTCCTGGCCATCGTCCAGGTCGTCTTCTGCGGCGCCCTGCTGAAGCTCGACGGCACACCCGGCCTGGAACAGCTGTCGTGGCTGGTGCCCTCGCGGTGGGCGCTCGGCGCGATGGCCGGCACCGTCGGCCTGGCCCGGATCGTGCCGGGTGAGCTGACCGCCGATCCGCTCTTCCGGCACTCGGCCGGGGTCTGGCTGCTCAACGTGGCCATGCTGATCGTGCTGTCGACCGCCTTCGGGTACCTCGTCACCCGGCTGCTGCGCCGGCACGAGCCCGCCGTGATGCGGAAGTAGGGAAGGGCCCGCGATGACGACCCCCGGCTTCCGGCCCTCCCACGTCGTCCCCCAGCACGGCATGCCCGCCTGGGAGGCGCCCGACCCCGCCCGGCCCACCGTGGCCCTCGACGCGCTGCTGCCGGTCCAGCTCGTCGAGCGGCGCGGCGACTGGGGACACGTCCTGTGCGCCAACGGCTGGTCCGCCTGGGTGGACGGCCGCCATCTGATCGCCGTACCCCAGGACCCGCCGCTCACCGACGGCCCCCTCACCCGGGCCGCCGACCCCCGCCCCCTGCTCGCCCGCGCCGAACACACCCTGGCCCGCTACCGGGCCGCCGTGGAGGAACTGGCGGCCGGCACCCTGGAGGGCGAGGCCTTCCGCAGCCGTACGCGAGGACTGCGGATCGGTGTCGTCGTGGACGGGGAGTCCATGTGGCTCTACGACACCGACGAGACCCGGTGGGTGTACGCCGACGGCAGACAGGTGAGCACCTACGCCACCGAGGGCGAGCCCCGTGCCGCGGTGGCTCCCCGCCACCCGCCCACCCAGGTCGTGACGCCCGATGGCGCGTGAGACGAGCCTCTTCTCCGGCCGCCCCTCCGAACTGGTCGGGCAGCAGGTCGCGAGCTACCGCATCGAGCAGGAGATCGGGCGCGGCGGCATGGCCGTCGTCTACCGGGCCCGGGACCTGCGCCTGGACCGGACCGTCGCGCTCAAACTGCTCGCCCCCGAACTCGCCCGCAACGACACCTTCCGCCGCCGCTTCACCCACGAGTCCCACGTGGCCGCGGCGATCGACCACCCGCACATCGTGCCCGTCTTCGAGGCCGGCGAGACGGACGGCCTGCTGTACATCGCGATGCGCTACGTCCCCGGCAGCGACCTGCGCCACCTCCTGGACCGCGACGGACCCCTGCCGCTCGCGACCGCGGTCCGGATCGCCGCCCAGGTCGGTTCCGCGCTCGACGCGGCCCACGAGCACGGGCTGGTCCACCGGGACGTGAAGCCCGGCAACATCCTGGTCGCCCGGGGCACCGACAGCGACCACCCCGAGCACGTCTATCTCACCGACTTCGGCCTGACGAAGAAGTCCCTGTCCCTGACCGGATTCACCACGGTCGGCCAGTTCGTCGGCACCCTGGACTACGTGGCTCCCGAGCAGATCTCCGGCCGCCCCGTCGACGGCCGCTGCGACGTCTACGGCTTCGCGTGTGTCGTCTACGAGACCCTGGCGGGCCGCCCGCCCTTCCGCCGCGACGACGACATGGCCCTGCTGTGGGCCCACCAGTACGACGAACCGACGCCGCTGACGGAGGCGCGCCCCGGTCTCGCCCCGCACCTCGACGCCGTGTTCGCCAAGGCACTGGCCAAGAGTCCCGACGACCGGTACGACTCCTGCCTCGCCTTCGTCGCCGCGCTGCGCGGCGCACGGGCGGGCGGCCGCCCGCTGACGGAGGTCGACCTGAGCGCGGTGGAACCGGAGCACGGCCGGCCCAAGCCCCCGCCACGGTGGGCCGAGCCGGTCTTCGGGCGATGACCCGGGGAAGGGGCACTACAGGGCGTTGACCGCTCAAGGCAGGGTGGCGCGGCGCGCCGGGTGCCGCCGACCGGACGGGTGCCGCCGACCGGGCTCGGTCAGGGCCGAGGACCCGCCCCGGCCACGCCCCGCCGCCGCACCGGTCGTGCCAGCAGGGCGCCGAGGAAGCCGGTGACCAGCCCCCACAGCACCGCCAGACCGAGTGCCGCCCACAGCTCGGGTCTCAGGAACAGCTCTCCGGCGAGGTCGCCGCCCAGGTCGCCGATGCCGAGCAGGGACAGGCCGTAGTGCGCGGAGATCCGGCCGACGAGGCAGATCATCAGGACCGTCAGCGCGAGGGCGACCGCCATGTGCAGGGCGTGCTGCCAGGCGCGTGTGCCGGCCGGTGAACGGGCCGCCATGACGAAGGCGGCGGCCAGCAGCAGCACCGCGTCCACCACCACCAGCCACCACACCCTGCCGTCGTACTCGGCGATCGTGCTCAGGTTCAGGGCCGCGGTGTCCCGGCCGCGCAGCACCTCGTCGAGCACATGCGGCATGGGCAGCCCGAACGGTCCCTCCACCCGGCCGTTCCAGGTGGCGCCGAGACCGATGGTGAGCGTGAGCCAGACCAGGTTCGGCATGCCGAGCAGGATCAGCGCGAGCGTCTGCACCGCGTGGCCCCGGGTCGCCGCGACGACGAGCCCGATGACGATGCCGAGGACCACGGACGTGAGCAGCAGCACGACCATGGCGTACGCGGCCGGACGTACCGACGCCTGGAAGCGCAGCAGCCCGGGCGGCAGAGCGGCGGCGCGCGACACCAGGAGCGCCAGCACCAGCACACCGGCCAGCCACAGCAGGCCGAAGACGAGGGTCAGCGGCACGTCCGTCGTGAAGCCCACCTTCGGTGCCACGCCGAACAGGTCCCCTACGTCGCCCAGCGTGTCGTCGAGGGAGATCGCGAAGGTCTGGCGGGCGGCGTAGGCCAGGCCGAGCAGGACGAGCAGCCACAGCGCGGCGATCCGGGCCGCCCAGCCGGCCAGTTCCCGCGCTCCGGCGACCGCCCGGTGCCGCAGCGGACGCAGGAAGCCCGCGCCGAGCAGCAGCGCGCCCGCGAGCGTGACCGACAGCGGGACCACGGTGAGCCCCGCCCGGGTGTCGGCGAGCGCGCCGGCGTTCCCCGACAGCTCGACCGTGCCGCCGACGGCCGTCACGACGGTCGCGGCGACCACCCGGGGGAACGCGTTGTCCGGAAGGTCGGTGGCACCGGCCGCCCACAGGCCCAGTGCGGCGACGACCCCCATCACGAGCAGCGTGCCCAGCACCGTGGCCACGGCCTGCGCCCAGCCGTGGCGGGCGACGACTGCCTGGTCGGAGGGGGTTCGCTGACTCACACTGCCACGCTAAGCAGCCTTGGGGCCGTGCGCCCGCCGGGAGGGCCGTCCGCGTCGGCTTGCGGGCGGTACGGGAACGGAGCACACAATGGGAACGTCGCGGAAACAAGCGGCACAACATGACGAAAGCCGCTGGGTCCCGCGTCGGGAAGAAGGGCTCGTGAGCGTCGAACCGCCGTCCTCCGGCCGGCCCACAGGACCGCCCTCCGGTCCGCTGTCGGGCCCCTCGCAGCCGCCGTCGGGCCCGCCCTCGCAGCCCCCGAGCAGCGGGGGAGCGCACGCCCCCGAACCCCGCCGGCCCTGGTGGCGCTCGGTGCCGCGCGTCGCCGTGCTCGCGACGGTGCTGGTGGCCGCCGTGGTCCTCGCGGTCGTCTTCACCCGCTCCGGCGGCGGTGGCGGCTCGCCCCAGAGCGGCGAGGTCTTCCTCCAGGCCGCCGGCAAGACCGGTCCCGATCCGTTCACGGAGTCGACGGCGCAGGACAGTTCCGCTCCGCCGGTCCCGGTCTCCCCCTCCTCCGTGTCCGCCCCGCCCAACGCCGTACGGGGCGTCGAGGGCGGCGCGCCCGGCCTCTACGGCGGCACCGACAAGGTCTCCAGCTGCGACGTGGAGAAGCAGATCACGGCCCTGGAGGCGGACCGGTCCAAGAACAGGGCGTTCGCCTCGGTCGCCGGCGTCGACCCCTCCGAGGTCCCCGGCCATCTGCGCTCACTCACGCCCGTACAGCTGCGCATGGACACCCGCGTCACCAACCACGGCTACCGCGACGGCAAGGCCACCGACTACCAGGCCGTCCTGCAGACCGGCACCGCCGTCCTCGTGGACGGCCGGGGCGTGCCCCGCGTGCGCTGCGCCTGCGGCAACCCGCTCACCCCGCCGGTCGCCCAGCAGACCGCGCCCCGGCGCACCGGCGACTCCTGGCCCTCGTACCACCCGTCGAACGTCGTCGTGGTCGCGCCCGCACCGCAGGTGGTCAACGTCTTCGTGCTCTACGACCCTGAACACGACAGCTGGATCGCCCGCCACCGCGGGGACACCGGACGCAAGGACAAGAAGACCGAGCCGCCCGCCCACCAGCCCACCCCCTCCGTGAGCGTGGTCACGCCGGTGCCGCCCGGTTCCCCGTCGCCGTGCGTGTCCAAGTCCAGCGCCGCCCCGGGTACGCCCATCGGCCCGGCCAGCCCCTGCCCGCCGACGTCGGACGACCCGTCCTCCAAGGACAAGGACGCGGAGGACTCCTCCGCCGACCCGCCTGATTCCGACCCGCCTGATTCCGACCCGCCCAGCTCCGACCCGCCGAGTTCCGACCCGCCGAGTTCCGACCCGCCGAGCTCCGAGCCCCCGGCCAGCGAGCCGCCGTCGTCCGAGTCCTCGGCCCCCCAGCCCCTGCTCTCCTCCGAGACCAGCGACACGGCGACCACGTCCCTCGTCCCGAGCACGACGATCATCACCAGCCCGGCGTAAGCGCCGTCACGGGCACTGGGGGACTGCGACGCCCGGCTCGGGGTACGAGCACTGGGGGAGTAGCGTCCGGCCAGTCCGGCTTCCGAGAGAGAAACGCGTGATCGATCACCTGGACGGGGCAGTGACACCGACTGGTTTCGACGTGCCCGTGGAACCGCTGCGGCGGGCGGCACACTACACCGGCGAACCCGGATGCATAGCCGATGCGCGGGCCTTCGCCGCGGGCTTCCTGGAGCAGCTCAGGAAGGAGTGGTGCGCCGACGTGGGGCGTCGCAGCGAGGGTGAGGTGCTGCTGGTGGTGAGCGAGCTGGTCACCAACGCGGACCGGCACAGCCGGGGCCCGTACATCCTGGAGCTGGAGGGCACGGGCACCTGGGTGGCGGTGGTCGTCTGCGACAGCAGCGTCGTGCTGCCCCGGCGGTTTCCCAAGGACCCCGGGCGCATCGGCCGGCACGGACTGGAGATCGTCCACGCGGTGGCCGCGGAGATCGCCGTCGAGCGGATCCCGGTGGGCAAGCGGGTACGCGCCGTCGTCGGCCTGAACCCGCAGTGACCTTTCCTGACTGACCTTTTCCGGAGAGCGAAGGAAAACGGGTGCCGCCCCCGGCCTGCGTGGCCTGGGGGCGGCACCCGTGTCCGGTGCTCGGGTCGGTCAGGCGCAGCCCAGTTCGCCCAGCATGCCCTGGCGCAGTCGGGTGATGATCCGCTTGATCAGCCGGGACACGTGCATCTGCGAGCAGCCGAGACGCTCGCCGATCTCCGCCTGGGTGGCCTCCTCCACGAACCGCATGTGGATGATCTGCCGGTCGCGTTCGCTCAGCTCGGCCATCAGCGGGGCCAGGGACTGGAAGTCCTCCACGAGCCGCAGCCCCTCCTCCTCGACGCCGATGAAGTCGGCGAGGACCGCCTCGCCGCCCTCGGGTCCGTCACCGGTGAGCGCGGCGTCCAGCGACGAGGAGTTGTAGCCGTTGGAGGCGATCTGGGCCTCGACGACCTCGCTCTCGGAGATGTTCATCAGCGTGGCGAGCTCGGCCACGGTCGGCTCGCGGTCCAGACGGCTGGCGAGCTCCTCCCGGGCCTTGGCGAGCTCCACGCGCAGCTCCTGCAGCCGTCGCGGCACGTGCACGGCCCAGGTGGTGTCACGGAAGAACCGCTTGATCTCGCCGACGATGTACGGCAGCGCGAACGAGGTGAACTCCACCTCGCGTGCCAGCTCGAAGCGGTCGATGGCCTTGATCAGGCCGATCATCCCGGTCTGGACGATGTCCTCCATGTCGTCGCCGCGTCCCCGGAACCGGCCGGCCGCGAAGCGCACGAGGGACATGTTCATCTCGATGAGCGTGTTGCGCGCGTACTGGTATTCGTGCGTGCCCTCTTCGAGCTCCGTCAGGCGCCGGAAGAACTGGCGGGACAGCTCCCGCGCGTCGCGCGGCGCCACGGTCCGCGGGTCCTCGACTCCCGGCAGGGCTCCGTCACCCGTCGTCCTGGCCCCGGCGGTCTGCTTCCCGACCTGTCCCTCCGACCGGATCACGGCGGTGTCCATTACCTCTCCCACGAAAGTCACGGCTCGACGTCTGCCTCTCGGCCTGGGTTGTCCCGGGTCCTGCTTCGGGCCTTGCGGCCTGCGTGTACCCGGATCGCGCCGACGTATGCACGCCGTTGCGAGAACAACTGTTTCAGGTCCTCCTGGCCTGCGCATACCCGGGGTGTGACGCCTCATGCCCGCCGTGTGGCCATGTGGCGGAAAAACGGTGGCGCACGGCCCCGGCGAGCGCCGACGGCGCGCGCCCCCGACCGAGTCTCGGGGGCCGCGTTCCCCGTGGGACACGGCCGCCGCTCACACCCGGGTGGCGGTGATCACTTCGTGGAGGTGGCGCTCGCTGACGCTGCCGCCGGGGGGTCACCACCCTGTTCTCGACCCGTGCCGAGCGCTCCCACTCGCCGGTGTCCGTGGCGATCACGGACGCGTCCTCCAGCCCCGGCCCGGGTGGCGTGGCCGGATCCCAGCGTTCGTGGCACCGCTGGGATCCGGGCGAAGAAGTCGACGCTGCTGCCCGCCACGTGCTCGGTGGTGACGAGCGCGACCGGCCTCCGGGGCGCGGCGCGTCGGCCGCCCTCGGTACCCGCACGGCCGGGTCCGGTCAGTGGAACGCGGTGGCGCACACCACCAGGCCGAACGGCTCGCGCGGCAGCGGCCACCGCTCGAAGTCCGCCGTCTCCACGTCCGCACGGGCAAACTCCCGCAGCCGCCGCAAGGCGACGTCCGCCATCGCGGGGCCCGGCTCCACGCCGGTGATCCGGCAGCCGAAACGCGGCCGGCGGAGCGGTGAACTGACTCGTGCCGGGGCCACCTCCAGCACCCGTCGGTGCGGCCCGGTGTCCCACGCCTCGCGGCCCTGATTCCACCCAGGGCGGAATGCCGCCCTCTTCCCCTGGAGTTCAGAAATCCTAGGCTGAAGAGGTGAGCAACCAAGCGCCGAACCAAGCCCGCGTCATCCCCCTGCGCCCGCCCGCCGCGCGCCCGGGGACCGCCCGCCCAGTGTCCGCACGCACCGCGGCGTCCCCGCCCCGCCAGGCGCCGCCGGCCCCCGCTCCCCTCGAACACCGCCCGCCGAAGGAGCCCCTCTGGCGCGACCTGGTCGGCGATGTCCTGCGCCGCGAACGCCTCGCCCAGGACCGCACGCTCAAGGACGTCGCGGACACGGCCCGGATCTCCATGCCGTACCTCTCCGAGGTCGAGCGGGGCCGCAAGGAGGCCTCCTCCGAGGTCCTCGCGGCCGCCGCCCACGCCCTCGGCCTGGGCCTCGGCGACCTGCTGTCGCTGGCGCAGGGCGAGCTCACCCGCCAGTCCCAGGCCGGCCGGAGCCGAGGCCGCTCCACGACGCCGTACAACGGGCTCTGCCTGGCCGCCTGAGAGGAAGGACCGCGGAGGGACCGCGGAAGGACCGCCCGGCCGGCGCCTCAGACCGCCACGATGCGCCGGCTCACCACCTCGTCGGCCAGCCCGTACGCCACCGCCTCCGCGGCGGTGAACACCTTGTCGCGGTCCATGTCCGCGCGCAGGGTCGCCACGTCGTGGTGCGTGTGCCGCGCCAGCACCTCCTCCACCTGGGCGCGGATCCGCACCATCTCCTTGGCCTGGAGCGCGAGATCGGACACCGTGCCCCGCTGTCCGCCGCTGGCCGGCTGCCCGAGCAGCACCCGCGCGTGCTCCAGTACGAACCGCCGCCCGGGATCCCCGCCGGCCAGCAGGACGGCCGCCGTGGAGGCCGCCTGCCCGACGCAGAACGTCGAGACCGGCGCCTGCACGTACGTCATCGTGTCGTAGATCGCCATCAGCGAAGTGAAGGAACCCCCGGGCGAGTTGATGTAGATCGCGATCTCGTTCTCCGGGGCCGCCGACTCCAGATGGAGGAGTTGCGCGATGACGACGTTCGCCACCCCGTCGTCGATCTCGGTGCCGAGGAAGATGATCCGCTCGGAGAGCAGCCGGCTGAACACGTCGTAGGACCGTTCGCCCTGCGCGGTCCGCTCGACGACGTTCGGAATCGTGTACGTCCCCATGTCAGAGCCCCATCCGTCGCTTCGAGGCGGCCGGGCGGACGTCGGTCAGCGACTCGACGACCCGGTCCACCATGCCGTACTCCCTGGCCTCCTCGGCCGTGAACCAGCGGTCGCGGTCGCCGTCCCGGGAGATGGTCTCCGGGCTCTGGCCGGTGTGCTCCGCGGTGATCCGCTCGATGCTCCGCTTCAGCTGGTCCAGGTTCTCCGCCTGGATCTCGATGTCCGCGGTGGTGCCGCCGATGCCCGCCGACGGCTGGTGCATCATGATCCGCGCGTTGGGCAGCGCGTAGCGCTTGCCGGGTGTGCCGACGCTGAGCAGGAACTGGCCCATGCTCGCGGCGAAGCCCATGGCGAGCGTGGACACGTCGTTGGGGATCAGCCGCATCGTGTCGTAGATGGCCAGGCCCGCGTGGACCGAGCCGCCAGGGCTGTTGATGTACAGGCTGATGGGGGTGCGCGGGTCCTCCGCGGACAGGATCAGCAACTGGGCGCAGACCCGGTTCGCGGAGACCTCGTCGACCTGGGTGCCCAGGAGGACGATCCGCTGCCCGAGCAACTGGGCGGCCAGATGGTCGTCGAACCGCGTCGCGGGGGTGTCGCCCTCCTCCGCACGAGGCAGCAGGGCCGGTCCCGGACCGGCGGTGAATGGAGACATCGGCACTCCTTGGTCTTCGGTCTTCTGGGTCCTCTTGGTCCTCGTCGCGCAGACGAGTCCGACCGGGACGCGGTGCGCGTCGCCGTGATCTCACTGTGGGCCGGGGCCGGGCCCCGCCGGGGATTTCTCTGCCCGCGGCAGATTCGCCGAGGGCAGAGGGACACCTGGCGGCCCCGATCGGGCCGACCTTGCCGTCGTCGTCGATGGTGCCGGTGCCGGCGACGAAGGCGCCACCGGTGAGGCTGCCGGGGGTGAGCTTGTCGTAGAT
>NZ_JBSFTY010000099.1:0-31585 GCF_053591515.1 Streptomyces sp. NPDC003011 | reverse complement strand
GGACTACGAGGTGGACGACTTCGGCTACGACGAGGAGCTGACCGACCAGGTCCTGATGTCCCTGCTGCGCCCGGTGTACGAGAAGTACTTCCGGGCCCCCGTCCGTGAGGGAGCGATGGTCCGTTCAGATCACCCGCAGGGGGTTGGTGCGGGTGGCTGCCAGCAGGTACCAGGCGGTCGCCCCGGCGTGCCGGTAGGGGTAGTAGCCGAACCCGAAACCGGTGTCGAGAGGGCTGCTCGCCGAGACCACTCCGGACCGCGCGGCGAGCGCCCTGCCGCCGACGGTCTGGCCGGCGCCGAGCCGTTCCTGGGCCCGCTCGACCGAGGCGAGCAGCCGCCGGGCGCGGGCCTCGTCCCCGGGAGCGCGCCGGTCGCGCAGGGCCAGCGCCAGATGGGCCGTCCCTTCGAACCACACCCCGTGGCGGTCCGGTCTGGGCTGGCCCTCGGCGATCGGGGCGTCCTCGTCCGCCAGCAGGCTGGCGGAGCTGAACGTGACCCCCTCGTAGGACTGGCCCGGGGGCACCGTGCTGTTGCGCCGGTCGGCCGTGTCCAGGACGGCCAGTTCGGTCGAGGCCCAGTCCAGCGAACGGGCGTGCGCGGGCGAGGCGAGGGCGAGGTGGGTCCAGGTCTGGGTGTCCTCGGGGATCGGCGAGGTGTTGACGGTCACGCCGTCGTTGGTGCCGGTGTAGAAGAAGCCCCCGGCCGGCTCCCACATGCGCTTGACGAAGGCTTGTGCCCGCGCGCGCCGCTCCCGCCAGACCCCGTCGCCGGTGAGCCGGGCGAGCTGTCCGAACAGAGCGATCAGGTCGGTGTTGTGCTCGGTGGAGGTGAACGGCAGTCTCTCGTCGGCCCCGTTGACGCCGAACTTGTAGCCGCCGAGAGGTTCGTCGGTGCGGCCGACGCGCGCGATCCACTCGCCCGCCCGGACGGCGCCGGTGAGGAACCGCCGCTGGCCGGTACGGCGGGCGAGCGCGCCGAGCGCGATGGCGGCCCAGGCCATGTCGCCGACGGCGGTGCCGGTGAAGCCGAACTGGGTTCCGACGTTGGCCGTGCCGTCCGCCCGGACGAAGCCGTCCGGCTGCGGTGAGCCGTCGTAGAAGGTGTACGGCCCCACGTTGTACGCCTGCCGCAGTCGGCCGTCGTCGTGGACGGGGTCATGGGTCTGGGCGTAGAGCAGCGCGTCGCCGAGCGCCACGGCCCGGGACCGGCCGTCCTGGGTACGGGACGCGAGGTGGGCCAGGATCGCGAGAGCGTTGTCGTAGGTGAACGCGGTGCTGAACAGGCCGGCCTGGTCGGTGTAGCTCTGGGTGAGCCGGAGCGGGCCGTGCTCCGGATAGGCGTCCATGGCGGCGGCCAGGAAGGCGTGGGCCCGCCGCTGGGAGGAGCCATGGCCGGCGGACGGGGCGTCCGCCGCCCGGGCCGTGCCGGTGCCGGCCGCGGTGAGGACCGCGGCGCCGGCACCGAGCCCGGTCCCGATGAGCGCGCGACGGCTGAGTGCCGGGCCCTGGCTGCCGGTCATGGGTCTCCTCGAAAAGGTGGGGTGCGCTGCGGGACGGGACGGCGAGCGTGGTTGAGAGCGCTCTCACGAGTGCGCGCTCATTGTGCTGTCACGCCGGGCTTCGGTCAACGCCTGTGACGTCCGCGTCAGTTCGGAGCACTGTCCGCCGAGCGGCCGACCGGCGGAGGATCCGGGGTGCGTGCGCGGGGTGCTGCCCGCGCGCGTCCGCTCAGGCCGTCAGCAGCGGGAGCGCCGCGAAGGTGTGGTCCTCCCACAGAGGGCGGGAGGTCTCCTCGGGGTACGCCGTGACCGACGGCGGCGTGTCGAAGATCCGGGTGAGGCGCTGCCGGGAGTCGTACGCGGGCCAGCCGGGGTCGCCCGACGCGGCGAACGAGGTCCACGCCGTGCGGAGTTGGGCCGTCAGGTCCAGGGCTTCGGCGGTGGGCTCACGGCGTGCCGCGGAAGACGGCCAGGCCGTCCTCCGTACGGCCGCGCACCGCCCCGGCGGTGGTGCGGACCTCGGGCTCCGGGGACCGGACTGCGGACATGGACGGCTCCTCACTCGGGCACTCCGGGCACTTTGGGCACTGCGGCCAGGGGAAGCGATTGACTTGACAGTTGCCTGTTCCGGGACGGCTGTCGAGTCACGGGCACGATGGGTGTGCGCTGGCCGGAGTCCGCAGGGCCCGGGTGAGCGGCCGCGCCGCCCGCCGGAAACCCCCGGGGGAAGCCCGGGACATGCCGAGGGCCGGCACCTGTCGGTGCCGGCCCTCGGTGTGCGTCAGCTGGGGCAGGCCGGACCTGCCACGCCGTCAGAGTGCGCGGACGCGGGAGGCCTGCGGGCCCTTGGGGCCCTGCACGATCTCGAAGTCCACCTTCTGGTCCTCCTCCAGGCTGCGGAAGCCGGAGCTGTCGATCTCCGAGTAGTGCACGAAGACGTCCGGACCGCCGTCGGCCTGGGCGATGAAGCCGAAGCCCTTCTCGGCGTTGAACCACTTGACGGTTCCCTGGGTCATGGTTGCTCCCTTTCAGGGGCTGGGTGAAGGCCTCGCACCGTGCGAGGCCCCGGCCGGTTCGCGACGCGGCTGGCTCCAGCGACCTGGAAGACAAGCTTCGCGCCCGCACCATCGTTCTCTGCGAGCATGCGACTGACACAAACACACGAGTGAAACTGCGACCACCTGGGACAACCGGCTCGCTTGCGGATTCATTCCCGCCCGAGGGCCGCGGGTCGGGTGCGGCCCCGCTTCCGTGCTGCCGGGCCGGCGTCGGCCGCAGCACCGCAGCCGCACGGGGCCGGGTTGCGGTGGGCGGCCCGGTCGCGGCAGGTGGCCGGGGGTGCGGTGGGCGGTCCGGCCGGGGTGGGTGTGCAGCTCGCCGGCCGCCCGGAGACCGGTCAGGCGCCGACGTAGGCCGCGAGGTGCTCGCCGGTGAGGGTGGAGCGGTCGGCGACGAGGTCGGCGGGGGTGCCCTCGAAGACGATCCGGCCGCCGTCGTGCCCCGCGCCGGGGCCGAGGTCGATGATCCAGTCGGCGTGCGCCATGACCGCCTGGTGGTGCTCGACGACGATGACCGACTTGCCGGAGTCGACGAGCCGGTCGAGCAGACGGAGCAGCTGCTCGACATCGGCGAGGTGCAGGCCGGTGGTCGGCTCGTCGAGTACGTAGACGAGGCGGTCGCCGCCCTTGGTGCCCATGTGGGTGGCCAGCTTGAGCCGTTGCCGCTCGCCGCCGGAGAGCGTGGTGAGCGGCTGGCCGAGACTGATGTAGCCGAGCCCGACGTCGGCGAGCCGGTCCAGGACCGCATGGGCGGCCGGTGTGCGGGCCTCACCGGCACCGAAGAACTCCTCGGCCTCGGTCACCGACATCGCCAGCACCTCGCTGATGTCCTTGCCGCCGAAGGTGTACGTGAGCACCTCGGCCTGGAACCGCTTGCCCTCGCAGTCCTCGCAGGGGGTGGCGACGCCGGCCATCATCGCCAGGTCGGTGTAGATGACACCGGCGCCGTTGCAGGTGGGGCAGGCGCCCTCGGAGTTGGCGCTGAACAGCGCCGGCTTCACGCCGTTGGCCTTCGCGAACGCCTTGCGGATCGGTTCGAGCAGTCCCGTGTACGTCGCCGGGTTGCTCCGCCGCGAGCCCTTGATCGCTCCCTGGTCCACCGAGACGACGCCGGCCCCGGCGGGGATCGAACCGTGGATCAGCGAGCTCTTGCCGGAGCCGGCGACGCCGGTGACCACGCAGAGCACCCCGAGCGGGATGTCGACGTCGACACCCCGCAGGTTGTGCGTCGTCGCGCCGCGGATCTCCAGCGCGCCGGTGGGCTTGCGCACCGTCTCCTTGAGGGTGGCCCGGTCGTCGAAGTGGCGGCCGGTGACGGTACCGTTGGCCCGCAACCCCTCGACGGTCCCCTCGAAGCAGACGGTGCCGCCCGCCGTGCCGGCGCCGGGGCCGAGGTCGACGACATGGTCGGCGATGGCGATCGTCTCCGGCTTGTGCTCCACGACGAGCACCGTGTTGCCCTTGTCCCGCAACCGCAGCAGCAGGCCGTTCATCCGCTGGATGTCATGGGGGTGCAGGCCGATGGTGGGCTCGTCGAAGACGTAGGTCGTGTCGGTGAGCGAGGAGCCGAGGTGGCGGATCATCTTGACGCGCTGCGCCTCGCCGCCCGACAGCGTGCCCGACGGCCGCTCCAGCGAGAGGTAGCCGAGGCCGATCTCCACGAACGAGTCGAGGCTCTGCCGCAGCGCGGTGAGCAGCGGCGCCACCGACGGCTCGTCGAGGCCGCGGACCCACTCGGCCAGGTCGCGGATCTCCATCGCGCACGCGTCGGCGATGCTGATCCCCTTGATCTTCGACGACCGGGCGCCCTCACTGAGCCGGGTGCCGTCGCACTCGGGGCAGGTGGTGAAGGTGACCGCCCGCTCCACGAAGGCCCGGATGTGCGGCTGCATCGCCTCCTTGTCCTTGGACAGGAACGACTTGTGGATCTTGGGGATCAGGCCCTCGTAGGTGAGGTTGATGCCGTTGACCTTCACCTTGGTCGGCTCGCCGTAGAGGAAGTCGTGCATCTCCTTCTTGGTGAACTCGCGGATCGGCTTGTGCGGGTCGAGGAAGCCCGACTGCGCGTAGAGCCCCACGGTCCACTGGCTGTCCGACTTCCAGCCGGGGATGGTGAACGCGCCCTCGGCGAGCGACCTGGAGTCGTCGTAGAGCTGGGTGAGGTCGATGTCGGAGACCGTGCCCCGGCCCTCGCAGCGGGTGCACATGCCGCCGGTGCGGTGGAACGTCGCCTTCTGCGCCTTGGTCTTGTTGCCGCGTTCCACGGTGATCGCACCGCTCGCCCGGACGGAGGCGGTGTTGAAGGAGTACGCGCTGGGCGGGCCGATGTGCGGCTCGCCGAGCCGGCTGTAGAGGATCCGCAGCATCGCGTGGGCGTCGGTGGCGGTACCGACGGTGGAGCGGGGGTCGGCACCCAGCCGCTGCTGGTCGACGGTGATCGCGGTGGTCAGCCCGTCCAGTACGTCGACCTCCGGCCGGGCCAGCGTCGGCATGAACCCCTGCACGAAGGCGCTGTAGGTCTCGTTGATCAGCCGCTGCGACTCGGCGGCGATCGTGTCGAACACCAGCGAGCTCTTGCCCGAGCCGGAGACGCCGGTGAACACCGTCAGCCGGCGCTTCGGGATCTCGATGCTGATGTCCTTGAGGTTGTTCTCGCGCGCGCCGTGCACGCGGATCAGATCGTGGCTGTCGGCAACGTGCGACTCAGGCGACCGGGTGTGCGTTCTCGGGGCCTTGCTCATCATGTCTCCATCTGTCGGGCCGGGCCGCTTTCCGCCGTCGGCGCCGCCTGGCTCGATCTAACCAGCTGCGGGGCGTACGTCTGTTCTTTTCCGTGACTCACCCCGGGTGCAGGGGAGTTGGGGCGCGAAGGTTCCGCTTTTGGCCGCGGACCGACGCCGGCCGGTGCGGTGGCCGGTCGGCGTCCGGCTCACCTGGCGCGGTGCTGGGCGAAGCGGAGCATGTTGCCCGCGGGATCACGGAAGGCGCAGTCGCGCACCCCGTACGGCTGGTCGACCGGCTCCTGCAGCACATCGGCGCCCGACGCCTGGACGCGCTCGAAGACGCCGTCGCAGTCGTCGGTCGAGAAGATCACGCCGCGCAGCATGCCCTTGGCCAGCAACTCCTCCAGGGCCCGCTGGTCGGCCGGCGAGGTGTTCGGGTCCGCGGCCGGCGGCTCCAGCACGATCTCCACGTCGGGCTGCGACGGCGAGCCGACCGTCACCCAGCGCATCCCCTCGAAGCCGACGTCGTTGCGTACCTCGAGTCCGAGCACGTCCCGGTAGAAGGCGAGCGCCTTGTCGTGGTCGTCGACGGCGATGAAACACTGTGAGAGTTTGATGTCCATGCAGCTCAGGCTACGGACGGGTGGGCTTCTTCGCTTCTCCGTTCCTGACCGGTCCGGCGTTCCTGACCGGCCGCGTGAAGACCTTGGCGACGCAGGCGGGGATGGCCGCACCCGCGTCGTGCGGCCGGGCCCGGTACGCGCTCGGGCTCTCGCCGACCAGTTCGGTGAACCGCGAGCTGAACGACCCCAGCGACGTGCACCCGACCGCGAAGCAGACCTCCGTCACCGACAGGTCACCGCGCCGCAGCAGAGCCTTGGCCCGCTCGATCCTGCGGGTCATCAGGTAGCTGTACGGCGTCTCCCCGAACGCGGCGCGGAAGCTGCGGGAGAAGTGGCCGGGCGACATGAGGGCCTCGCGTGCCAGCGCGGGGACGTCGAGCGGCTCGGCGTAGTCGCGGTCCATCATGTCGCGGGCCCGGCGGAGCCGGACCAGGTCGGAGAGCGTCACCGCACCAGCATGGCACGGCGGAGTCCCGCGTGGCCGGTGCCGGTCATGCCGGTGGGCGGCGGCTGAAGCACCGGTCAGGCATCCCCCGGCTCCTGGCCTGCCGCGGTCCATGACTCCCAGGGCGTCGGACCGGTGCCGGCGTCCCACGCCCGCAGGGCCTGCCCGTCCCAGCACACGATCCCGCACTGTTCGGCGTACTCGACAGCCGGAGCGGTGAAGTCGCTGGTGGTGACGACGACGGCGAGATCGGCCTCGTGGACGGTGAAACAGGTCCCGCCGAAGCGCTGCAGATCCTGGGAGCCGACCCGGTGGGCTTCGCCGTAGCGCTTGCACTGGATGACGACGCGCCGTCCGTCCGGTGCGACGGCCAGGACGTCCGCCCCGAGGTCGCCCGCACCGCCGACGACTTCGACGTCCGAGCACCCGTCCCGTTCGCACAGGGCGGCTATCGCCTCCTCGAACTCCTCCGGATCGAGGGCGTCATGGGGGGCCGCGGCGTCGCGGGGGAGGACGACCGTCTCGTCACCGCCGACGTCGACGACGAGGGGCTGCAGCGTCTCGGCGGTGCTCACGGCCGGCGCAGTGGCCAGCACGTCGACCGCCGTGCCCGCCCCCTGATCGAGTGCTGCGGCGGCCCGGCGTGCCGCCCTCCGGACGGAGATCCGGTGCCGGCCGCGCCGAAGGGCCAGGGCGAGCGCCACCCCGACGAGGCCGAGCACCAAGGCCCAGGCGGGGCGTCGCTCGACGGCGTCGGCCGCCGCACGGGCAAGGAGGCCCACCATGATCACGGCGAGGGCGAGCAGGCAGAAGAAGGCGGCTGTCCGGCGGAGGTCGAACGGGCGGCGTCGGCGGTCGGCGGATCGGGGGCGGCGTACGGGCGTGGCCATGGCGGTGCGGACTCCTCACGGGGTCGATACGAAGATCACTCCCGCCGTCTGCCCAAGATCAGTTACTTCATCGTGTCCATGGCCGATCCCGCGTGGACGCCTCAGCGTCCGGACGAACTTCTCCGGCGTTCCGCGCAGTTGGGGCCCCAGGCCGTGCACGGTGCGGGTGCGGCGCGCGGACCGCCGGGCGCCGCACCCGCGGTGGTCAGGCGATGCGGTGGACGAGCTGGGTCGTCAGTTCGTACCGGGCGCCCACGACGGCCAGGTGTCCGGCAGCCACCTTCGCCGCGAGGTCGGGTTCCGCCGCGAGGCGCGCGCGGACGGCCCGGACCTGGGCGTCGACGGTCGCGTCGACGCGGGCGTCCCCTTCCTGGCCGTGGTCGATCACCGGCCGTATCTGGTCGGCGAGATACTGGATGTGGGCGGGCAGCCGTGCGCCGGACACGTCCGCCTCCACGGCGGCGCGCACGGCGCCGCACGACTGGTGGCCGAGCACCATGACCAGCGGTATCCCGAGTTCGAGCACGCCGTACGCGACGCTGCCGAGGACGGCCTCGTCCAGGACCTCCCCGGCGGACCGCACGGTCAGCAGGTCGCCGAGGCCCTGGTCGAAGACCAGCTCGGGCGGGACACGGGAGTCGACGCATCCCAGGACGACGGCGAAGGGATGCTGACCCGTCGTCAGGGTCTGTCGCACCGTGGGAGTTTCGTCCGGGTGCGTCTCGTGGAACGTACGCCATCGCCGGTTGCCCGCCGCCAGTGCCCGCAGTACTTCCGCGGGCGTGCCGGGCCGCCGCGGTGTGTGAGGGGTGGCGGCGGCGGGCGTCGCACCGAGCGTGACGCCGGCGCCGAGTGCCGCGGCCCCGGTCAGTCCGGCGCGCAGCAGGGAACGGCGGGCGGGGGCGGGGGCGGCGGACTGCGCGTCGGCGGAGGCGGTGCGCCGCAGGCCGACGGCTCTATGGGGGGTGACTTCGGAGTTCACGGAGAGGACCGTATGCCCGGGTCCGCGTCCGGCCGCTCCCGTTACCCAATCATGGCGGGGCATGGTGAGATCATGGTCGGTCTTTAGTGTGCTGTTGGCCTGCTCCAGTGGTGCCCTTGACTCCGGAGCGCCGTCGACGCCTCGCCGACTCACACGGCGCGCTGCATGCACACAAGTTGCTCCCGCTCGTCCCATGACGGGGTGACGGTGAAACCGAACCGTTCGTACAGGGCGATGGCGTCGGTCCGCCACTTCCACACCGACAGCCGCACCGTGCCGACGCCGCTGTCCGCGGCGTGCGCCAGCGCGGCGCCGATCAGGCCGGACGCGACGCCCCGGCCCCGGCACGCGGGATCCGTCCAGAGCCTCTTGATCTCCGACCGTCCGTCGGCGGGGGCGGTGACCACCAGGCAGCCCACGACGGTGTCTCCGCCCAGGGCCAGCAGGACGGCATCGTCCACGAACGCGGTCCGCGGGTCCGAGACCTCGGCCCGGTACCGGCCGGGCAGCCCCGCCACGCCGGAAACGGCCTCGCCCTTCTCGGCCTCCGTCCGCAGATGGTAGGCCGCCAGCAAACCGGCCAGACCGGCCTCGGCGGAAGCCGCCTGGTCCGGCCAGCGGACGATGGTCACCTCGGGTCGATCAGTCATCGCGCCAGCATCACACGCCGTCGGCCGGGCGCCGCACGAGTCCCCCGGTCACGTCCGCCTGGTGAGCAGTTCCTTGTCGGCGACCGTGGCCAGGGACAGGGTCCGGTATCCCATGGAGTCGAACAGGACGGTGATGCGGTCGCCCTCCTCGCTCATCACCGTGCCGTCGCCCCACTCGCTGTGTCGCACCTGGGTGCCCGCCGGGTAGGACGCGGCCGCCGGATGGGCCGGCCGGGAGTCACCCGGGTCCCGCACCCCGTCGACGACCGTGGCCTCGCTCACGGAGCTCGCGGAACTCGCGGAGGTGGACGCGCACACATCACAGGTGCCGCACGGGGCTTCGTAGGGCTCGCCGAAGTAGCCGAGCAGGAAGCGCCGGCGGCAGCCCGTCGCCTCGGCGTACCCCAGCACCATCTCCAGCCTCGACCGCTCCAGCCTTCTTCGTGCCCGCGCTTCCTCCGCCGCCCGCGCGGTGGCGTCCTCGGCCGACACGCCGGACACGAAACGCACCTGCCCGTCGGCTTCGGTGCGCACGGCTCCCGCCTGCTCCAGGAGGTTGGCCGCCGCCGTCACGCGCCGGCGGGAGAGGTTCGTCCGCTCACCGACGTCGTCCAGCGCGACGGGGCCGTCCTGGTCCTGGATCCCCTCCGCGACCTCGCCGAGGGTCTCCTCGTCGGGCGCGCGGGCGGCGAAGAGGTGCTGGAGGCCGCTGTCCTGCGGCCGGTAGTGCAGGACGGCGAGCGCGGGCGCGCCGTCGCGGCCCGCACGGCCGATCTCCTGGTAGTAGGCGTCGAGCGAGCCGGGCACGGAGGCGTGCAGCACGAACCGTACGTCCTCCTTGTCGATGCCCATGCCGAAGGCGGAGGTGGCGACCACCACGTCGGCCTCGCCGGCCAGGAAGGCGTCGTGGGTGCGGGAACGCTCACCGGCGCTCAGGCCGGCGTGGTAGGCGGCGGCCGACAGGCCGAGTCCGGTGAGTTCGGCCGCGTAGTCCTCGGCGTCCCTGCGCGTGGCGGTGTAGATGATGCCGGGCTTGGGCTCCGCCGCGGCTCGCTCCACCACCGCCCGCCGCTTGTCGGCGTCGTGCTGGAAGCGGCGCACCTCCAAGGTGATGTTCGGCCGGTCGAAACCGGCCACGACCAGTGCGGGATCCTCCATGCCCAGCCGCTGCACGATCTCCTCGCGCACCGGAGGAGCGGCCGTGGCCGTCAGGCCGAGGACCGGGGGGCCGCCCACCCGCTGGACCACGTGGGCCAGACGCAGGTAGTCAGGACGGAAGTCGTGGCCCCAGGCGGCCACGCACTGCGCCTCGTCGACGACGAACAGCGAGGGCGCGGCCCGGGCCAGCCGCTCGACCACCTCGTCCTTCGTCAGCTGCTCGGGGGAGAGGAACAGGTACTCGGCGTCCCCGTGCTGCACCGCCTCCCAGGCGGCCTCCGTCTCGCCGTGCGGCTGGGCGGAGTTGACCGCGACCGCCTCCGGAGCCTGGTGGCTCAGCAGGCCGGCGATCTGGTCCCGCTGGAGGGCGATCAGCGGGGAGACCACGACGGTGGGTCCGGGCAGCAGCAGCCCGGCCACCTGGTACACCGCCGACTTCCCCGCTCCGGTCGGCATCACCACCAGGGTGTCGCGGCCCGACATGACCGCTTCCATGGCGGTCAGCTGTCCCGGCCGCAGCTCTCGCCAGCCGAACACGTCGGCGGCGGTCCGCTCCAGGCGGTCCGTGACGCCCGGCTCCCTCTCGTCCGGCATGCCGGCCCCTCTTCCTCTACGTCTGTGCCCGTGCGGATTCCCGCGGAACCGCTTCGTCCGTCGCCCGGGCCGTGTGCGTCCCTGGCCGGATGGGTTCACTGCCGACGTCCGACTACCCCGATTCCCCCGCTGCCCCCACGTCCGGCTGCTCCGAAGTCGCCGCGCGGGTCACGCGCCCCGCACAGGAGGAAGCCCCGGTCAGCTCGGGGGAAAGCCGACCGGGGCGGTACGGGGTGCGGATGCGGAGGGCGATCGCCTCTCGGCGAATGGCTCCGTGGGGCTTCAGCCGAACGATCGTCCCCACGGGCGGAAGGTGAGGCCCGGGGACACGGTCCCTCCGCACCCGCACACAGTTGAACCATGAACTATGGCGCTCTGTTCCCCGGGGGACGCCACCGGGGAATGTGAACCGCGTCTCGCCACCCGGGCCCCGGGCGGCCAGCCCGCACGGTGCCGGCGGTGAGGGCATGGATACGCCCATAACGGGCTGCACAGCGAGGACCCCGTCCGTCGCGTTCACCGAAGGCGACGCCATGCGCCACGGCATGGACGGCGGTGCCGCGGTGCCGGCCGACGCCCGGCCGACACCCCGTCGCGAGCGGGCTCGCGCTCAGCAACGCGGGGCACCCTGACGTTCTCCAGCGGCGCGGGGACCGAGGAACTGGGCCGGGCGCAGGCGGTGCTGCTACCCGCCGCCCATGGGCGAGGTGTCCGTTCGGAGCCCCGCCGACGTGCTCGTCGGGGCTCCCTGCCCGCTCTCGACGCCGACATCCTGCGCCCCCTGGCCGCGGGCGGTTACGGACCGGCCGTCGTCTCGGCTCCGGGGAAGGGCCTCGGCTGAGCCGGGTGCGGGCCCGGAAGGCGTGGCGCTCGGGGGGCAACCAGGGCCCGCCGACGACGCACGCCTCGCGGCAGCGATTCCGGCCGGCGGCGACACATGATCGGTCAGACATGATCGGCCAGGCGTGATCCGGAAAGATCCGGGTAGGCGGCCAGCGTCGGCGGGAAAGGAGCAGGCGGCGCCTGGGGAGGTCGACCGCTCTCCTTTCCCGCCCGCCAGGCTCTCCTCCCGGCCGCCATGAGGCGGCATGACCGGCCCCGCCCGCCGAGCCGTACCTCACGCGCGTACGGGTGCCCGCTCGTCGATGAGACCGGCCTCCATCAGGTCGGCCCAGACCTGATCCGGGATGTCGGCCCCGAACGACGCGACGTTGCGCCGCACCTCCTCGGGGGAGCGCATACCGAGCACGATGCCCGCGACGGCCGGGTGGCGCAGCGGGAACGCCATCGCCGCCTGGGGCAGGGTCACGCCGTGCGCCTCGCAGACGTCGGCGATCTCCCGAGCCCGCCGCAGGACCTGCGGTGACGCGGGTTCGTAGTCGAAGGGTGCTCCTTCGGCGGGCCTCGGCGTGGCGAGCAGCCCGGAGTTGAAGACGGAGGCGGCGAGCACGGAGACACCGCGTTCGGCGCAGGCCGGCAGCAGGTCGTCGAGGGCACTGTGGTCCAGCAGTGTGTAGCGGCCGGAGAGCATCACCACGTCGGCGTCGGTTTCCCGCACCAGCCTGGTCAGCATGCCCGTGTGGTACATGCCCGCTCCGACGGCGCCCACCACGCCCTGGGCGCGCAACTCCGCCAGCGCGGGGAAGCCGTCGCGCAGAGCGGCCTCGAAATGTTCCTCCGCGTCGTGGAGGAACAGCATGTCGACGCGGTCCGTGCCCATGCGGGTGAGGGAGTCCTCGACGCTGCGCAGCACACCGTCGCGGGAGAAGTCCCACACCCGGTGATGCGTGGCGGGCACGTGGAAGCGCTCGTCTTCGCGCCCGGCCGGGTCCTGCGGCACGAGGAGCCGGCCGACCTTGGTCGAGAGCGTGAACTCTGCGCGCGGCACGCCGCGCAGGAACGCGCCGGTGCGGCGCTCGGAGAGCCCGACGCCGTAGTGCGGGGAGGTGTCGAAGTAGCGGATGCCGCAGTCCCAGGCCGCGGCCAGGGCGGCTGCCGCCGTGTCGTCGTCCAGAGGCGCGAAGAGGCCGCCGAGCGGGCCGCCGCCGAAGCCCAGCTCCGTCACCTCGACCGTGCTGCGTCCGAGCCGGGTCGTCCTCATCCAGCCGCTCCTCCCTGTACGTCACCGCACTCGCCCTGCGACGTACAGTCTCGCGGTGGCTGTGCCGCGTTCCAAGGGCGCGGTGCGACGCGTCGGCCGGCCGGTCGTCTTCGAGGCGGGGACCCCGCCGTGGCCACGGCGGCGTCCCCGGGAGGAGGCCTCGTGTCCGTCCGGCTCAGTTACCGCCCTCGCGACGGGCGGGCAGGGCGAGCGGAGCAGCCTGCCGGGTGGCCTTGTCGGCGCCGCCCGGCGAGGACGTGGCCTGCGCGGGCTCCAGCTTCACCCACTTCGCGACGCTCGGCACGCCCCTCTTGTCCAGCAGGAACAGCGTGCGCCACCCGGGCGGGGCGTCGGCCGCCGTCTTCGGGGTCCGCAGGGTGAGCGTGTTGCCGTCACGGCTGTCCGCGTTGCGGTGCCAGGTCTCGGTCCATGGGTCGAAGACGAGGGACAGCTTGGCGCCGCTGCCCCCGTTGCCGCCGAGGTTGCCGCCGAACACTCCCAGCATGCCGTTGGGCAGGAACGCGTGGCCGGCGCGGGCCGCGACACGTCCACGCACCAGTACAGCGACGGCCGGACGCGGCCTCCGGCCTCCGGCCTCCTTGAGGAACGTGCCGACGTTCCCGCCGAAGTCCAGCACCCTGCGCCGGACCAGTCGGGCCGGCCGAGCTGGGCGTCGAAGTAGGCGAACTGACCGGTCTTCGTGGAGATGAAGGACCTCTGCCGGGACCGGGCACCGCCGCGGGCCGGCGGGGACGGCCGTCCTGGAAGGGGGCTCACCAGGTGACGGGAAGGGCGGCGACGGCCTGGATGCGCTGGTGTTCCTTCCAGCCGGCGGACGCCTCGGGGGCTACTGGCCGCAGCCTCGGAAAGCGGGCGAGCAGCGACGTGAGGGCGATCCGCAGCTCCGCCCGCGCCAGATGGGAGGCGGGGCAGCGGTGGATGCCGTGACCGAAGGCGACATGCGGGTTGGGGTCCCGGCCCAGGTCGAGGAAGGCGCGCTTGCAGTGCCGGGACGCGATCAGGGACAGGCCGTCGTACGGCGGGTTCTTGTGCGCGGTGGCGTGGCACGGCGGGTTCTTGTGCGCGGTGGCGTCGTACGGCGGGTTCTTGTGCGCGGTGGCGTCGTACAGCGGATCCTCGTCCGCGGTGCCGTCGTACGTCGTGAGGCCCTTCGTCAGGTCCTCGTACGCGGGATCGCCATGGACCGTCATGGGCAGCTCGCTCCCTCGCGCCTCAGCCGAGCCCGGCGGCGCGGACGTCGGGACCGGGGTCGCAGCCGAGGAACTCGTGCAGACGGATGCGGACCAGCTCCTGGATGCGGTGGGCGCACCGGCGGTACGCCTCGGGTGGCTGCCCGTCGGGGTTGGGGACGTCCTCGTGGGGGTCCAGGCACAGGGTGCGGCTCTCCGCGTCCGGCGCCAGGGCGACCACGGCGTCGCGGTGCGAGCGCGTCATGCAGTAGATGACGGAACTGTCGAGGCACAGCTGCGGGGTGATCGGCCGGGCGCGGTGGCGGCGGGGGTGCGCGGGGCCGGGGATCCGCCGGATGCCGAGGTCGGCGAGGGCGGTCCGGGCGGCGGGGGCCAGCGGTGCTCCGGGCCGTGCGGGGGAGACGCCGGCGCTGGCGAAGCGCACGCTCCGCGCGCCGGCCCCGGTGTGCGCGGCGTGGGCCCGGGCGATGACCTCCGCCATGGGGGAGCGGGAGGTGTTGCCGCCGCAGACGAACAGCACCCGCCGCGTGCGCGTGCCCCGTTCCCGCCACCAGGAGGCAACGGCGGGGTAGGACAAGGACGCGATGGCGGTGACGATGAAGACGAGCGCGAGAAGCTGCGCGTTCCCCGGTACCGGCAGCCCGGCCAGCCACGCCAGGGCGTACGAGGCGACCAGGCCGGACAGCAGGCTGGCGCACCGGTTGGCCGGGACGCACCAGGTGTACACGCGGCGGTCGAGGTAGATCAGCGTGCCGAAGATGAACAGCACCTCGTACGCCACGCCGATGCCGACGGCGGACCAGGCCGCGCGCGTGGT
The DNA here is from genome assembly GCF_053591515.1 of Streptomyces sp. NPDC003011. Classification (NCBI taxonomy): domain Bacteria; kingdom Bacillati; phylum Actinomycetota; class Actinomycetes; order Kitasatosporales; family Streptomycetaceae; genus Streptomyces; species Streptomyces sp. NPDC003011. The sequence continues at coordinate 16,835 of NZ_JBSFTY010000099.1, read as the reverse complement.
GAGGAAGCTGGTGAACCCGGCACGTAATTCGGGCTGCCCGGCCAGGGCCGCGGCCGCCAGGATTCCCACCAGGAGAACCGGTGCGGCGGCGTGTTCTTCCACGAAATAGCGGCGGTCGGTCTCCTTCGCTCCGGTCTTGGCCACGCGGCTCATGATCTCGAACCGCCCCACGTAACCGATGAGATAGACGAGCACGCTGAAGATCGTCGCCAGGGTGAGGTGATAACTGGCGACATCGCCGAGAGCCACCGATACCGCTGTCAGGCTGAAAGCCAGTCCGGCCCACGCGGAACGGGGAACCCTCCGTTTGCGCGCCGAGTCGATCACCGGAGAAAGGATCAGCACACCCCCACGCATCAGAAGCATCACGAGAAGTATGGAGACACCGGCGAAGGTGAAATTCAACGTCGTGGTGGCGATGATGAGGGAGGTGAAGAATCCCGCCAGCAGGGTTTCCCTGCCCGGCATGCGCACCTGCCCCACCCCGGGAATCTCCCGCTGCCGTGCATAGGGCCACCATCCGCAAGCCGCCAGAAAGAACGGCATGACGGCGAGCTGTCCCAAGGCGGCCGCCGGCAGCAGCACCAGTCCGTTCACCGGCTCCCCGGCCAGCGGCGACACCCCGCTGGACACCGCCTTCACGAGCATGGCGTAGGGAATGTAGGAAAGAAAATACCCGAGCGCGAGCCAGGCCATACGCATTCCCCTCCGGGATTTCCCCAGCGGCAGGGTCGGTTGTTTCTCGACGGAACGTACGGAAGAAGTGCCGACGATCTGCAACGCCGAGCCGGCTCACGTACAGATCCCTGCACCGACTTGTTCGAGTGTGCAGGGATCCCGTGTCCCGCGCAAGTGCCTCACCTTTTCGGAGCCGTCGGCGCGTTCAATTCCGGGAGTCACCGCGAGCGTCTTATCGCGGCGCCGTGCAGGCACGTGACCGGTGTCATCACGACGTGCGCCGTCCGTGCGCCGGTCGTATGCCCCTGTTCCCTGTTTATGCGAACTTGCGGATAGACGGGAAATCCGTAACCCGTGAAAAGGGAAAGGGGCGGCCGTATTCCGGGTACCGCCTCTGGCGCCGACCCCGGCGTGCGCGGGCGTGCGCGGGCGTGCCGCGAGAACACGGACCGCGGCGTCACGACCGGGCGGCCCTCACTACGACCGGGCGGCCCTCACTTCCCAGGCGACAGCGCGCAGGTGCCGGTCCGGCCCGGCAGCCCGCAGCCGCTGATTCGGCTCGGACGGCGACGGGGCCGCGAGGCAGGCACCCGCACGTCCGGTCCGCCGCTGCGGCGCCCCGCGCGGCGCCTCCACGAGCGGGAGGCGCGGGGCGGGCGCACAGGGGCCCCTTTCCTCCGGACATCGGGTGGCGGTGCCGACTCCCACCGACTCCCGCCCAGGACGGGTTCTTCCGGGCGTCACAGGATCTTGACCCAGGTATCCCGGGCACGTACGTTCCCCACGTCGGTAACCGTTTACTACCCACATTCCGCCCTCCGGCGGAGGGGGCACCGACGCGCCCCGCACGTCGAGCGACGCGATCCTCGAAGGAGAGGTCCCTTCACGATGAGCACCGCAGGAGACCAGGAAGAGCCCACCGCCGACAGAAGCGGCCGCTCGGGGGCACTGTCCCGCAGAGGGATACTCAAGGGCGCGGCCGCCACCGCCGGGATGACCGCGACAGGACTGGGTGCCACGGACGCGGCGTACGCGGCGGACGCCCCGGCCGGCGTCACCGCCCGCATGGGCGGTACGTCCGTCACGATGGCGGTGGTGAACGGGGCGCTCCAGTGGTCCGCCTCCCGCCACGGCAGGACGGTGATCGACACCTCGGCCCTGGGGCTCAGGCTGGGCGACGGAACCGTCCTCGGCAGCGACGTGACGGTGACCCGCGACCAGCACCGGACGGTACGCGACGCCTGGTCCCCGGTGTACGGGCGCAACGCGACCGTCACCGACCTCTACCAGGAGCAGCGCTGGAACCTGCGGGACACCGCCACGGGCATCCGTTTCAGCGTCCAGATCCGCGCCTACCGGACCGGCGTCGCCCTCCGCTACGTCCTGCTCGGCCAGGGCACCGCGACCATCGCCGACGAACTGACGACGTTCGCCTTCCCCGACGGCACCACCGTCTACAGCGCCCGTGACGAGGACGCCTACGTCCCGGTCGCCCCCGGCTCGATCCCGGTCACCGGAACGTCGGGCACGGACCAGGGCCCGCTGACCGACCTGCCGCTGACGGCCGCCCTCGCCAACGGGTTCCTCGCCTGTGTCTGCGAGTCCTCACGGGTGAACTTCCCCCGCCTGATGCTCAGTTCGGTCGCCGGACAGCCCAACACCCTCGCGGCCTTCCTGATGGAGCACACCGCCCGCGGCACCGGGCCGGTGGAGACCACGTCCACCGTCACCACCCCGTTCGCGACGCCGTGGCGCGCGGTGGTCATCGGGTCCACGCACGCCGAACTGGTCGACAACGCCGAGCTGGTGCTCAACCTCGCCCCGGCGAACGTCCTGCCCGACACCTCGTGGATCAAGCCGGGAAAGGTCTTCCGCTGCGAGCTGTCCACCGCCGCCGGCCTCGCGGGCGTCGACTTCGCCGTGGCCCGCGGCATCGAGTACATCGAGTACGACGCCGGCTGGTACGGCCCCGAGTTCACCACCGTCGACGCGACGACCCCGATCGCCGCGATCGACCTGCCGTCCGTCATCGCGTACGCCGCCGGCCAGGGCGTCGGCGTCTTCCTGTACGTCAACCGGCTCGCCCTGACCGACGCGGACTCACTCTTCGGCCTCTACAAGAGCTGGGGCGTCGCGGGCATCAAGCTCGGGTTCATCAACGACGGCACGCAGACGATGACCGACCAGATCATCGGCTGGGCCGCGACCGCCGCGAAGTACCGGCTGCTGATCGACATGCACGACGACGTCCGGCCGTTCGGCTACGAGCGCACGTACCCCAACTGGATCAGTCTGGAAGGCGTCCGGGGCAACGAGCAGTTCCCGACCGCCACCCACAACGTCACGCTGCCCTTCGCCCGCAACATCGGCGGCCCGCTGGACTACACCATCTGCTACGGCCAGTCCCGCAACAGGACGACCAACGCCCACCAGATGGCGATGGCCGCCGTGTACTACCAGCCGCTCAACTTCCTGTTCTGGTACGACAAGCCGTCCAAGTACGCCACCACCGCCAACTGGCCCGGACTGCCCTGGTTCAACGCCGTTCCCACCACCTGGGACGAGAGCAGGACACTGGCCGGGGCGATCGGCGAGTACGTGGCGGTCGCCCGCCGCAACGGCTCGACCTGGTACCTGGGGGCGATGACCGACGAGACGGCCCGCACGCTGTCCGTCCCGCTGTCGTTCCTGGACGACGGGACGTACACGGCGACCGTCTACGCCGACGGCCCACCGGGCAGCAGCCCGTTCCGCACCCCGGTCGTGGTCAGCACCCGGACCGTCACTGCGCAGACGACGCTGGACGTGGCGATGGCCGGTGCGGGCGGCCAGGCCGTCATCCTGACGCCGAGCTGACATATGGCCGGGGGCCCGCTCACCGCACACGGAGCGGGCCCGCCGGCCCGAGCGCGCCTCAGCGCCGTGTGCACGTGTCTCGCCGTGTGTACGTGTCGCCGCGTGTACGTGTGTACGCGTCAGGGTGCCCCCGGCGGTTCGTCCGCCGCCGTGCAGCGCGAGCCGGACACCTGCGAACGGGTGCGGGCGCGTGGCCGGGACGGCGTCCCCGACCCCGAACTGAAAGCCGCCCACGTGCAGTTCGGCCGCTGTCCGACGCTCTCCGGACCGCGGGGCAGCCTGCCGGTGGGACTCCAGGGCCCGCGGCCGGACGGCAACAAGCCGGACTGGACGGCGGATCACCGTTAAGGGCTGGTGCGAGCGCGACGCCGTCTCCGAGGCCGTACGCCAGGGCGTCAACGACTGGATCAGGAACAGCGGCGCGTTCGACGCGGCGACGGTCGCCGGCCTGCCTCCTGCTGGAGCGGGCGCGAGAAGATGGTCCGTACCAAACTCTTGACAGTCTTTTCCTTCACTTCTTAAATCACGTAGTGAACTAAAGGCCGCTCAGGCCGAGTCATCGCCTCCCCCTGGAATCGGCGCGGTGACCTCATGGTTCCGCAGGCGACCCACGCCCGCATGTCTGTCATATGCATGTCATGACGACACGCGGACATCCCCCCACACGCATACGGAAGGGAGAGACATGGACTCCCCGAACTTCCCCCGGCGCCTTCTGCTGTCCCTCGTCTCGGTCCTCGCTCTCGCGTCGCTGTCCACCGGACTGGCGCAGGGCGCGCCAGCGCCCGGTACCGAGAGCGCCGCGCGGTCGGCGGACGCGGCCGCAGCGGCCGCCGTCACGTTCTCCGACGAGTTCGACGGGCCCGCGGGCTCCGCCGTCGACGGCGCCAAGTGGCAGATCGAGACCGGCGACAACGTCAACAACCACGAACGGCAGTACTACACCGCGGGCAACCGCAACGCCGCCCTCGACGGCCAGGGCCATCTGGTCATCACCGCCCGCCGCGAGAACCCGGCCGACTACCAGTGCTGGTACGGCAGGTGCGAGTACACCTCCGCCCGGCTGAACACGGCCGGCAAGTTCACCACGACGTACGGCCGGGTCGAGGCCCGGATGAAGATCCCGCGCGGACAGGGCATGTGGCCCGCGTTCTGGATGCTGGGCAACGACCTCGGCCAGGTCGGCTGGCCGAACTCGGGCGAGATCGACGTCATGGAGAACGTCGGCTTCGAACCCTCGACCGTCCACGGCACCCTGCACGGTCCCGGCTACTCCGGATCCGGCGGCATCGGCGCCGGGTACACCCTGCCCGGCGGACAGGCGTTCGCCGACGCCTTCCACACCTTCGCCGTCGACTGGGGTCCGGACGTGATCACCTGGTCCGTCGACGGCACCGTCTACCAGCGGCGCACCCCCGCCGACCTCGGCGGACGGCAGTGGGTGTTCAACAAGCCCTTCTTCCTGATCCTCAACCTCGCGGTCGGCGGCTACTGGCCCGGAGACCCCGACGGCAGCACGGTCTTCCCCCAGCAGCTCCTGGTGGACTACGTGCGGGTCAGCACCGACAGCGGTCAGCCGGGCGGCGGCGGTCCCATCAAGGGCCTCGGCGGCAAGTGCGTCGACGTGGCCGGCGCGAACCCCGCCAACGGGACCCCCGTCCAGCTGTACGACTGCAACGGTTCCGCCGCCCAGCACTGGACCGTCGGTTCGGACGGCACGCTGCGCGCACTCGGCAAGTGCCTGGACGTCACCTCGGGCGGCACGGCCGACGGGACCCCCGTCCAGCTCTACGACTGCAACGGCTCCGGCGCCCAGCAGTGGGCCGTTCCCGCCGCCCAGGACATCGTCAACCCCCAGGCGAACAAGTGCCTGGACGCCACGGGCGGCAGCTCCGCCAACGGCACCCGGCTGCAGCTCTGGACCTGCACCGGTGCCGCCCAGCAGAAGTGGACGGTCACCCGATGACCACGCGCCCGACGGTCCCCCGGCGATCCGGGGGCCTCGGTGGCCGCCCCGGCCCGATGGTCCTGCGCATGCCGGGGGTTCCGCCGGACGAAGCCCGCGACATCGCCCGTCACCCCCTGCCCGATCCGGCCTGACCGGGGGACCGGTCCGGCTCGGTTGCCCGGGAGGGGGCGGGAGCGGCGGGAGCGGCGGGGACCGGAATCCAGTGGATGCCGGTGTGGCTCTCCTGCGTGGCCTGCGCTCCGTCCGCAGCCGGACCTTCCGACCGGCGCTTTCCTGTGCCGGAGCGGCCGGGCAGGACCGCCAGGACGATCAGGGCACCGTCGGCCATGACGATCCCGCCGGCCGTGCCGGTCTGGGCGACACCATGGGCGACACCATGGGCGACGCCATGGGGGACACCACGGGCGAACGCCTGATGGACGGCGCCCATCAGAATCTGGGCCTGCTGCGGTCCGGCGGCCGGGTCCTTCGCGACCTGCTCGGCGACGGCCGGGCCGCCGGGGGCGAGGATGTCGCCGCTGATGCGGCCCCGGTGTCCGGTCGCTCGGCCTCGATGGGGCCGGCCCCCGGTCAGTCCTGCGCGTCCGACCTCGACGTCGCGGATATGGCCGCCGACTTCAGGGCGTGGTCGAGGAAGCGCTGGGCGATCGGCGGGACGCTGCGCGAGTCGAGCCAGGCGATGCCGATGTCCCGGGCACCGCGTACGTCGGTGATCTCCAGGTAGCGGATCGGGGAGTCCGGGGTCGCCGTGACGTCCGGGGACGAGGGGATCAGGGACACCCCCAGACCCGCGGCGACCAGGCCGCGCAGGGTTTCTACCTCCTCGCCCTCGAAGCCGACGAGCGGGGTGAAACCGGCGTCACGGCACAGCCCCTCGGCGATGTCACGCAGTCCGTATCCGGACTTGAGGAGGATGAACCGTTCCTCGGCCACCTCGGTCAGGCGGACCCGGCGGTGCCGGGCCAGCCGGTGACCGGCGGGGACGGCCAGCCGGAGCGGCTCCACCAGGAGGCGCCGCCAGGTGATCAGGGGGTGGGCGGGGTCGCTGCTGGTGATGATCAGGTCCGCGGTGGCGTCGAGGAGGTGCCGGGTCAGCCCGGTCTCGCCGTCCTGGTGGAGTTCGAACTGGGCCTGCGGGAACGCCTGCCGGAAGTCCGTGACGAGCCTGGGTACCAGCCAGGTGCCCAGGGTGTGCAGAAAGGCCAGCGACACCACCCCCGCGTCGGGGTCGACCATCTCGGCGACGGCCCGTCGGCCCCGGTCGTAGCTGTCCAGCACCGCGTCGACGTGCTCTTTGAACACCCGGCCGGCGGGGGTGAGGCGCAGGACACGACCGACGCGCTGGAACAGCGCGGCGCCGATCTCGTCCTCGAGCCGGTTCAGGGCCCGCGACAGGGCGGGCTGGGTGATACGGGCGTCCGCCGCGGCGTCGGTCACCGTCGCTCCCTCTGCCACGGCCTGGAAGGAGCGCAGTACCTGGAGATCCATGCCGGTCATTCTCTCTCCTCATGGATCGGAGGGAGTCCAGGCGGCAGCGGCATGGATGACTGGTCGCCGCCAGGACCACGCGGGGTGGTCCGATCGGCCTCTGCCCCTGTCGACCGGACGGGACCGCTCACCGCTCCGCGTCCCCGCACCCGCCTGCCCCGTCCGGCACGGCCTGCGGGTCCATGCCCGCGTCCGTCACTGCTCGCCGACGGTCCATGCCCGCCGCGTCCGTCACTGCTCGGCGGCGGTCCATGCCCGCTGCCACGGTCGGCATCGCTCAGCGGCGGTCCACGCCCGTCGTGTCCGCCACCGCCTGCCCGGTCACCTCGTCGCAGAGCCGCTCGGCCGCTGTGATCGCGTCCTCCCAGTCGGGCAGCGACCGTCCGGGGCGAGCGGGTTCGCCGCGGGCGTGGGCGACGGCTCGGCGCGCGTCGGCCAGCTGGTGGTACGCGGCACGGCGCAGCGACTGCCGCTGGACCGGGCCCGCCTCCGGGGCGAGGTCGCGGTAGCGGCGGGCGGCGGCGACGGCGGCCTCGGTCTGCGCCTCGGCCCGGTGCGCGGCGGAGTCGGGCCACACCGCGAAGTGCGCGACAAGCACCAGCGCGGAGGCCAGAGCGGTGTCCACGATGCGCGTGCCGTACAGCGGCCGGTCGTCGCCGAGCAGGTCGAGGAGCACGAAGACGACCGCGGTCAGTCCCAGGGTGGCGAGCGCGTAGTGATGACGTACGCCGACGGCCATCAGCGCGCCGAAGAGGGCCACGACGCCGATCACCGTGTAGGCACCGGGCGCCAGCAGGAACACCGCCCCGATGGCGGCCACGCCGACGACCGTGCCGGCGCAGCGATGGAGTGCCCGGGTGAACAGCGGACCGAAGTCGGGCTTGTAGACGAAGGCCACCGTCATCGGGAGCCAGTAGCCGCGCGGGCCGTGCAGCGCCTCGGCGAGCAGGTGGGCGACGAGGACGCAGCCTGCCAGCAGCGTGGCGTAGCGCAGGCGCGCCGCCCGCCCGGGCCACCAGTGCGCCGGCAGGTGCAGCGTCGGGTCGGCGGGGCCGGCCGGTTCGCCGTCGACGGCCGCGTACAGGTCGGCCAGCGCGCGCCTGCCCGGCGAGTCGGCGCCCGGTGCTGGCACCACCTGTTCCGCCGCCACAGCCGGGACGGGAGCGGAGGTCCGTCCCGGCAGCAGGCGCTCAGCCAGGTGCAGCGGCAGGCCGGTCACGGCGGGCGGAAGCGGACGGGCCTCCCACATCAGCGCCGTCACGGCCTCGCCCAGCCGCACGGCGCAGTGGAACGCCCGGACAAGTTCCCGCACCTCCGCCTGCTGTCGCTGTCCCGCCCGCGGGGCGAGATGGGCGGCCATCACCTCGTGGGCGTGGTTGAGCGCCAGCGTCATCCGTCGGCGCGCCGCCTCGGCGTCGCCGGTGCCGGCCGCGGCCAGCGCCTCGCCCGCCGTCCGGTACACGGCGAGCACGGCGGCCCGCTCGGCGTGGTGCCGGCGCCACAGCCAGGGAGCCGCGGACAGCAGGAGCACCAGGGCGACACCGGAGAGCAGGGCCAGCGGAGGCTGCCACCACAGCCCCGGCACGGGGATGCCGGCGCCGACCGTGACGCCGAGCAGCAGGTGCATGCCCGACACGGACGCGATCCGGCCCCGTAGCCCGACGGTGCCCGCCACGAGTGCGGCGGCCACCAGGCATCCCGCTACGATCACCGACTCCCCGCTGCGCAGGGCGAGTTCACCGGCGAGCAGGCCGAGCGCGCTGGACACGCCGGTCCAGGCCAACCGCCGCACCCGCACCCGGTAGGGGTCGGAGCCGTCCTGGCTCACGCCCCACAGGGCGCCGATCGCCGCGATCACGGACGGCACCACCCACCCCGTGGCCACCCCGACCAGCAGCGGCAGTGCGAGGGCTACGGCGCCCCGGGCCGCCGCCGCGAGGGGCAGGCGCCCGAGCGCGCCGCGGGCCGTGGAACGCGGCCGCCGCAGCCACCGCGGGCGGAGCGCCCGGAGTGCCCGGAGCGTCCGGGTCGGGCGTCGCGGTCGCGTGTTCGCTGCCGGTGTCATGCGGCCGTGTCCTTTCTCTTGCGGGGGCTGACTCCCGCCTCGTGGATGCTCGTCGGCGGGCCGGAGGGCGGCCGGCGTCAGCCGACCAGCTCGATCATCAGCGGGAGGGTGACGAAGGAGAGGAGCAGGCTCAGTACGACCGCGGAGCCGATGGTCCGGACGTCGGCCTTCGAGCCGTGGCGGGCGGCGAACATCAGGGGGACGGGGGAGACGGGGAACGCGACGATCAGCGCCGCCTGGGCGGCCTCGGCAGCGGAGGCCACGGCCAGACCCACACCGTAGACGAGCAGCGGCAGGACGACGACGCTGGTGAGGGTGATCCCCCACACTGGTGAGGGTGATCCCCCACACCGCGGGGGACAGCGTCGGCCGGCCGATGCGGGACACCGAGACGCCGACGTACAGCAGCGCGGCGGCCGACGAGGCACCGGCGAGCAGGGTCAGCGAGGCGTCGGCGACCTCCGGCACACCGGCTCCGCTGACCGACAGGATCAGGCCCAGGACCGGGCCCCAGCAGAAGGGCTCGCGCAGCGCGTGCCCGACCGTGCGCAGCACGGAGGGACGGTGCTCGGGCGACGCCGTTCCGGCCGTGACCGGCGCGGTGGTCTGCACGGGCGCGCCGCCGCCCGCGGGCACCAGCGCCGGCCGGCGGACCCCGGAGGTGGAGACCGCCGAGGGGACCGCCGTGGTGGCGGCCGTCCCGGCGGCCCTGCGGGACGCTGGATGTTCCGGCAGGCCGAGCAGGATCAGGACGACCGGATCGAGTACGACGTTGACGAGGATGCCCGCTACGGCGATCGGCACGGCGGCCTGCGCACTGCCGAACAGGCCCCCGAGGACGGACGTACCCATGAAGGCGTACTGCGGCTGGACGCACGCCAGGGCGAACAGGGCCGCCCGCCGGAGCGGACGCCGGGCGGCGAAGCGCAGGAGGAGCAGCAGGACGGCGTACACCCCGGTCAGCCCGAACGCGAGCAGACCCACCAAGGGCAGCTGCCCGACCAGCACCTGCCGCGGTGTCTGCCAGATGCTCAGCAACAGGGCCGCCGGAAGCGCGAGTTGCATGGTCAGCTCGCGCAGCGCCTGTGCTCCGCCGGCGTCGAAGAGCGCGCGGCGGCCGGTGCCGTAGCCGACCGCGATGATGAGGAAGACCGGCACCACGACGGTGAAGATCTCGGCGAAGGACATGGCTGCGTCAATCCTTGGAAGGGGTGGGGGCTTGACCGCGCGAGCCGGTGACAACACGTCAGAGAGGCGGTTGCTCACGGCCGTTGCATCCTGCGGGGCGGGCTGATCCGCGGGCAGGCGGGGCGTCCGTCAGACGGCCTCGATCGGCGGGTACTCCGGCCGCCACATGGCCGCGTCGACACGCTGCCCGATCGTGTCGTCGTCGACGGCCTCCCGGGCGACACCGTCCTCGGCGGCCGCGCGGGCCACGGCCACGGCCACGGCGGTGGAGGTGTCCCGCAGCCGGTCGATCAGCGGCAAGACCGGCGCGCCCGGCGCTGTGGCGTCGGTCCGGTCCGCGACGGCGCGGGCCGCGGCGACGAGCATGCCGTCGGTGACGCGCTCGGCCCGGGCGACGACGGCACCCAGTCCCAGGCCGGGGAAGACCAGCGCGTTGTTGGCCTGCCCGATGTGGTGGGTGACGCCGTCGAGCTCCACCGGGTCGAAGGGGCTGCCGGTGGCGATCAGGGCCCGGCCTCCGGTCCAGCGCAGCAGGTCGGCGGGGACGGCCTCGGCCAGCCGGGTGGGGTTGGACAGGGGCAGGACGATCGGGCGGTCGGTGTGCGCCGCCATGGCGCGGACGATGTCCTCGGTGAAGGCCCCGCCCTGCCCGGAGGCGCCGATCAGGACGGTCGGACGCACCCGGTCGACGACCTCGGCCAGCGGGATGCCGCCGACGGTGTCGTCGCGCCGCCAGTCGGCCGTCTCGGCGTCGCGGCGGACGTAGCGCGTCTGGAAGTCGCGCAGATCCTGCTGGTCCTCGGTGAGCAGGCCGTGGCGGTCGACGGCCCAGATGCGGTCGGTGGCCTCCCGCGGCGTCAGCCCGTCGGCGATCAGCGCGTCGCGGAGCTGGTCGGCGATCCCGATGCCGGCCGTACCCGCGCCGAACAGCACGACGCGGTGTTCGCGCAGTGGGACGCCGCCGGCGCGCACGCCGGAGAGCACGGCGGCCAGGTTGACCGCGCCGGTGCCCTGGATGTCGTCGTTGAAGGTGAAGACCTTCTCCTGGTACCGGTCCAGGATGCGGCGGGCGTTGGCCGGGCCGAAGTCCTCCCAGTGCAGCAGGGCGTCGGGGAACAGCCCGGTGGCCGTGGTGACGTACGCGTCGATGAAGGCGTCGTAGCTGTCACGGTCCACGCGCGGGTGCCGGTTGCCCAGGTAGAGGGGGTCGTCCAGCAGTTCCTGCCGGTTGGTGCCCACGTCCAGCATCACCGCCAGGGTGCGGGCCGGATCCACACCCGCGGCGGCGGTGTAGACGGCGAGCTTGCCCACGGCGATGTCGATGCCGCCCACGCCCCAGTCGCCGATGCCGAGGATCGCCTCGCCGTCGGTGGCCACGATCAGGTCGACGTCGCCGGCGTCCAGCCCGGACGCGCGCAGCGAGCGCTCGATGTCCTCCGGCGCGTCCACCGACAGGTACACGCCACGGGGACGGCGGTACTCGTAGCTGTAGCGCTCGATCGCCGTGCCGACGGTCGGTGTGTAGACGATCGGCAGCATCTCGGCGAGGTGGTCGGCGAGCAGCCGGTGGAACAGCACCTCGTTGCGGTCGCGCAGCGCCGTCAGACAGACGTTCTTGGCCAGGTCGTCGGGTTGCGAACGGAACTGCGCGTACGCGCGCGTGGCCTGCTGGTCCTGCGACAACACCCGCGGCGGCACCAGGCCCTCCAGTCCCAGTTCCCGCCGCTCCTGCCGGGTGAAGGCGGTGCCCCGGTTCAGGCGCGGGTTGTTCAGTACGGCATGCCCGCGGGCGGTCGTCCGGATCAGGCCCTCGACGGTGGTGCGCCGCGTGCTCATGACTACTCCTCAACGGTCGGCGACGGGACACCGACCAGCCTGGGAGACGCGGATCCATGCGTCCAATGCCTGAGATTCACATGATCCATGATGTCAGGTAATTAGACGTCCTGAGCTGCGGCTTTGTCGCCGAGGCGAAGCCGTCGGCCGGCGGCGACTGTGACGGACGCCGCCTTCGCGGCCGGGGTGCGGCCGGCTCCGGCCGCGGATCTGACGTGTCGTCGGCGTTTCCCGCGCGCCGGGTCTGGCGTAGCGTGGCCGCGTGCCAGAGTCGCCGCTGCCGCCCCCCGTGCCCCGGATTCCTCCGCAGCCCGCCGAGGAATGGGCTGAGTCCGTACGGGAGACGTTGTCCGCCGACATCGGCTCGCTCGGACTCGGCGTCTCCTCGCTCGGTGAGGCGCACGTCTTCACCACGCTCGCCCGTCATCCGGAGCTGTTCGCCGCATGGCTTCCGTTCAGCAGCCACCTGCTGCTCGCGGGTGAACTTCCCTTCGAGGACCGCGAGTTGGTGATCTTGCGGGTGGCGCGCAACTGTGCTTCGCCCTACGAGTGGGGCCAGCACGTGAGGATCGCCGCGAAGGCGGGGCTGTCGCCGGACGACATGGACCGGGTGGCGGCGGGTCCCGACGCGCCGGGCTGGACGCAACGGCAGTCGCTGCTGCTGCGGGCGGCGGACGAGTTGCGCGCCGCGGCACGGATCAGCCAGCCCACGTGGGACGGACTGACCGAGCATCTGACGGAACGCCAGCTGATCGAACTGCCCATCCTGGTGGGCCACTACCACCTGCTGGCCTTCGCCCTGAACTCCCTGCAGGTACGGCCGGAGCCCGGGCTGCCCCCCATGCGCTGACGGGCATCCGTCAGGGTCCGGGCGGGCGCCCGGACCCTGATCCTGGTGAGCGCGAGCGTGAGCGGATGCGCGCGGGCGGCCCCGCACGCGCGCATCCGCCCTCGCGGTCACGACCCGACCACGGCAGGCGACCCCGGGCGATCGATGCCCTTGGGGGCGCTCGCCGACGTGTCAGCTGTCCGACGTGTCAGCTGTCCGACGTGTCAGCTGTCCGACGTGTCAGCTGTCCGACGTGTCAGCTCGCCGACGTGTCAGCCCGCGACCCGGTCGTGGAGATTGTGGATGGTGCCACCGGCCAGTGTGCCGTCCTGCTGCTCGTGCTGGGAGAGGGCGAGGCCCAGGCCGAAGAAGGTGGGCGCCCATTCGCCGACGAAGATTCCCCACCTGTCGGCACGGGCGAGCCCGGTGCCGGGCTCGGCTTTGAGGGAGCCCATCCACGCGGCGACGGAGAGGCCGATGGAGGCCACGGCGGCCAGGTAGGCGTGCTCGCTGCGGATGCCCTTGTCGTGCATCATCTTGATGATCACGGTGTGCTCCGTTCATGTGAGGGGTTACCTGAGCCGTGTTCCTCACATCACCGTCGCCTATGCGCCGTTTTTGGGGTAAATGTGCCGATATGTCGATCAAGTCGTCCGTGATGTAGGGTCCCGGCCGGACCGGCCGACGAGGGCGAACCGGGCGGGGTCTCCGGGCGGCGTCTCCGGGCCTGCGACAGGCTCCCGTCGTCGCGCGAGAGCGCGGGACGCGGCGCCTCGGGCATGGGCACGGCACCCAGGCGGCCGAATCGTTCCTGGCTCATCCCCGGGCGCCCGCTCACGCCGGGCGGCTCGTCCGGCCCGACGCTCCACCCCTTCAAGGTGCGGAGGCAGCCCGCGTACTCCTTGGGCAGCGGACTACCTCGACCCGAAAATCCTCGTAAATGCCGCGAAACGTACGGGCTGGGGCCGTTTTTCCGGGGCCGCGGGGGATACCCGCCTGTCATGGCACGGATAGGTAAACCGCAGGGCGGTCACGACGGGCACGCGACGACCGGTTCGGACAGCGAGGTCGGTCGCGAGGCGACTGCCGGGCCCGACGAACAGGTCGAGCGGCAGGCGCCGGACGATCTCACAGAACTGCCCAAACGCTCCTGGTGGGCGGTGCTGAAAGGCACCGTCAAGGAATTCAAGGACGATGAGCTGGCCGACCGGGCCGCGGCGCTGACCTACTACGGGGTGCTCGCCCTGTTCCCGGCGCTGCTGGTCCTCGTCTCGCTGCTGGGGATCGCCGGCCAATCGGCGACGCAACAGGTTCTGGACAACGTCCAGAAACTCACTCCCGGGGCGGCCCGCGACGTCATCAGCAACGCCGTGAAGCAGTTGCAGGGCAACGCCGGTATCGGCTCCGTCCTGGCGATCGTGGGTCTGCTGGTGGCGGTGTGGTCGGCCTCCGGCTATGTCGCGGCCTTCATCCGCAGCGCGAACAAGGTGTACGACATGCCCGAGGGGCGTCCGGTGTGGAAGGTGCTGCCGGTCCGGGTGGGCGTCACGGTGGTGCTGCTGGTGCTGGCGGTGGTCAGCGCGCTGATCGTGGTGTTCACGGGAGGACTCGCCCGTGAGGCCGGTGCGGCGCTCGGGATCGGGGACACGGCGCTGACCGTGTGGTCGATCGCCAAGTGGCCGGTGCTGATCGTGCTGGTCACGATCATGATCGCGATCCTGTACTGGGCGACACCGAACGTGAAGGGCCGGGGCTTCAAGTGGGTCACCCCGGGCAGTGTCCTGGCGCTGTTGATCTGGCTGATCGCGTCGGCGGGGTTCGCGTTCTACGTGGCGAACTTCGGCTCGTACAACAAGACCTACGGGACCCTCGCCGGTGTGATCATTTTTCTGGTGTGGCTGTGGATCAGCAACATCGCGATCCTGCTGGGGCTGGAGTTCGACGCCGAGATGGCCCGCCAGCGTGCCGTCGCCGGTGGTCTGCCCGCGGACGAAGAGCCCTATGTCCCGCCCCGCGACACCCGTAAGTGGAGCGACGAGGACCGGCGCCGCCTTGAGTGAACGGCCCCCGATCCGAGCCGCGTTAGACGCCGCTCAGACAGGGAAGTCGCTGGTCATGAACGTGTGGACGGATCTTCGTGAGAGTGATCACCGGCTGACGCGGTGGGTGGCGTCGTGGCGGTCCGACTGCGCCCGCCGGGTGCTGCCGGCAGTGGAGGAGACGGCGCAGCACACCAAACTCTGGTGGGGCGCCGCCCTCGCGATGTCCACTGTGGGGTGGCGGGGGCGCAGGGCCGCGGTCGCCGGACTGACGAGCATGGCGGTGGCGGAAGTGGCGTCCAACTGCGTTCTGAAGCAGGTGTGGGACCGGCGTCGGCCGCCGAAGGACTGGATCTCGCACGAGGACGTCCACGAACGGCCCGACTCGTCCTCCTTCCCCTCCGGGCACACCGCCGCGGGCGTGGCGTTCAGTGCCGCGGTGGCGGCGGTGTGGCCGTGGGCGGGCGCGGTCTGCGCGGTGCCGGCCGCCATGGTGGCCGCCGAACGCGTGCACACCGGCGCCCACTACCCCTCCGACGTCGCCGTCGGCGCCGTCGTCGGCCTGTCCGCGGCCGCCCTCGTCCACCGGGCTCCCCGTCTGGTGGTGCGCCGGTTGCTGTGACAGCACACGCCCGCCGCCGAATGACTCAGGTCCGCCGGATGGGGATGCCCGCAACCGGGTACCCGGGACGACCGAGACGGACGTACTCCGCACACCCGCACATGCCGGCTCCTTCCCAGGGCACTACAACCAGCGACAGTTGAGAGAGGGGGTAATCCGTCATGACCACTCCGGATTCCCACCGCAGCCCGACCGGCTCGCAGGAGCCCGTCGGTGACCTGGTCCAGCGGGCTTCGCAGCAGCTGACGGAGCTGGTGCGAGCCGAAATGCGGCTGGGCCAGGCGGAAATGAAGGAAAAGGGCAAGCGGTACGGCAAGGGCGGCGGCCTGTTCGGCGGCGCGGGGCTGGTCGGCTTCCTGACGCTGCAGGCACTGGTCGCCACGGCGATCGCCGCGCTGGCGGTGCCGTTGCCGGTGTGGGCCGCGGCGCTGATCGTCACCGCCGTCCTCGGCGTGATCACCGCTGTGCTGGCCCTGACGGGCAAGAAGGAGGTCAGCCGAGCGGCGCCGCCCACCCCCGAGCAGACCATCAGCAGTGTCAAGGCCGATGTGGCCGAGATCAAGGAGAGTGCACAACGATGACCCAGCCGCCCAACGACGAGCCCACGGCCGCCAGCCCCGAGGAGCTGCGGAAGCAGGTCGAACAGACCCGGCACGCGCTGGGGGGGACGGTCGAGGAACTGGCCGCCAAGACGGACGTCAAGGCCCGCGCGCAGGAGAAGGCGAGCGCGGCCAAGGAGCAGGCGGGCGCCAAGGCAGCGGAGCTCACCGGGCAGGTCAAGGTGAAGGCCGCCGAAGCCGCGCACCTGGTGCAGGAGAAGCTGCCCGACCCGGTCAAGGAGAAGGCCGCCGTCGCCGCTCAGCAGGTGAAGGCCAAGGCCGATCAGGCCGGTCAGCTGTGGCAGGACAAGGCACCCCAGCCGGTCCGCGACAAGGCCCAGTACGGTGCCCAGGCGGCGCGGGACAACCGCACCGTGCTGATCGTGGCCGGCAGTGTGGCGGTGGCCGCGTGGCTGCTGCTGCGCCGCCGGGGCGGGAAGTAGCCGTACCGGCGTAGAGAGCCGTCCGCAAGACGGTCGGCTTGGCCCTCGGCCGCACACCGAACACGCCGAACAGCCGGGTCCGGACGCGAGCAGCTCCTGCCCACCCGCGACGATGGTCCCGGAGTGAGGTCTGACCAGGCCCAGCAAGCACATAGCGCGATTCAGCGTGCCGCGGTGCGAATGCTCCTCCGTGGAGCTGCATCCAGCTTCGCACCTCCCTCTC
>NZ_JBSFTY010000098.1:0-32175 GCF_053591515.1 Streptomyces sp. NPDC003011 | reverse complement strand
TCGTCCCGGCCGCCCGCGCATGGGTGCCCGACCTCGCCGAAGACGGCCGGATCGGCCTCTACATCGGCGCGCTCTCCTCCGTCTCCGGCCTGATCATCCTCATCGGCAGCGCGGCCACCGGCTCCCTGCTCGACCTGGGGCTCCCGGCCGCCGTCCCCTGGCTCATCCTCGCCACCGTCCCGGCCCTGGCCGTGGCCCTGGTGCCGCGCCGACCGGGAAAGCCCGAGCGAGTCGAGGGTGGGGGCGCGGCGCGCTAACAATTTGCTGGTCAGGACCTCGGCGGTCGTTTCGGTCGCAGGCGCGTCGGCGACCGGCTGTGCCACAGGCCGTCGTCCCAGCGGCTTCCCTGCCAGTCACGGACGCCGAGGGCTCGGACCTGTCGCTGGTCCGGGCCCTCGCCGCGCCCGGTGGGGGGTGCCGTCTCGCGGTTCGTCAGGCCGCGGCGTCGATCAGGGCGGAGCGATCGGCGTCGTTCAGTGACTCGATCAGGCAGATGCGGGCGCGGGCGACCCGCGAGCGGACCGTGCCGACCGGGCAGTCGCTCACGAGTGCCGCCTCCGCGTAGGGCAGGCCGAGGACGAACGCCTCTCGGCTTCGTCGGGCAGCCTGGCCCCCAGCTCGTCGAGCGCGATGCCGTCGTCGAAGCCGGGCAGGCCGCGCGGCTGGGCGCGTTCGGCGGCGCCTTGCCAGTCGTCGGTGTCGGAGTCGCGGGGTCGGGCGGCGGCGTGCCGGAAGCTGTCGACTCGTCGGCGGCTCTCCCGTGACGGCCAGGGCCGGCACGACGGGCACGAACACCCCTGCCACCGAGTCGGCAGCCGCTGCGCCTTCGCCTTTCCGGCCTGGCTTCCGAAGCACCCTGCCACCCCCGGGGAGGACTGCTGGGGTTCTTCCATCACCCGGCCTCCTGGCGGGCGCGCCCGACGGCTCGGACAGCGGGATTTCTTCGAGCCGTACCAGTTACAGAAGTCGGGCTCAGGCAGGAGCAGGTTCCGGTGTGACTCTATGGCGCGCGTCACACGGGGCTGGGGTTTCACCGGGCGTCTGCGCTGCGCAGGGTCAGGATGCGGACGGTGCGCTCGCCGGTGTGTGCGTCCCGGCCGTGCCAGCAGCGGTAGTTGTCGAGGACGAGGATGTCACCCTCGGCGAGTCGGAAGCGCGGCAGTGACGGTTCGAGGCCGTGGACGGCGTCCTGGAAGCGGGCCAGCATGGCGTGCACGTGGCCGGTGTCCGGGTCGCGGTGCAGCGGGATGGCGCCATCGGTGCTGCGGACGATGCGCCGGCCGGTGCGGGTGTACTCGACGTGCCGGCCCACGCGCGGGGTGGCGGGCAGCCCGCGCAGTCCGGCCCACTCGCCGTACAGATCGACGTCGGTGCCGGTGAGGAATTCCAGGAGGGTGGGGTCGGCGGAGGCGAGGCCGTCGACGAAGCCGTACGCGTCGACGGCGAAGGAGTCGCCGCCGGCCGGTGCCGGCCGGACGCATTGGATCAGGACGTGGTCCTCGTCCGGATCGCGCCGCCGGCTGGGGATGCCACCGATGTCGACGACGAGGTCGAAGCTGTCGGCATGCAGGTGGACGGGATCGCCGTCGCGCGAGGTACGCACGCGGTGCGGGTACAGCTCGCGCAGGCGGCTGCCGAGGAGGTGAGCCGCCGCGACGACGAGGGCGTCGGCGGTGTTCTCGTAGCCGGTGAGGACCACCGCACCGTGCAGTTCCAGCAGGGTTCGGGCTTCGTGCTCCCGGCCGCCGGGCACCCGGGCGGGGACGATGCCCGGGTGCCCGGCGGACGCCGGCTGATGGGTGCAAACGGGCTGATGCGTGCCGTGGGCGGGTGAGTTCATGAGGTGGCTGCCCTAATCAGGTGGCGGACTTGGTCTCCGGCGTGACCCCGGAAGCTGTCACGGGGTGGCGGGAGAAGTGGCGGGCGCTGGGCACGAGGGCGGCGGCGGCCGGCGCGACGAAGCAGACCAGCGCGCAGGCCCCGAGGACGCCCCGGGTGCCGAAGGTGTCGATGGCCGGCGCGATGAGGGCGAGGCCGAGCGGGGCGAGGCCGTAGGAGAGCAGGAAGTCCAGGGAGGAGACGCGGGCCAGTTTGTCGGGTTCGACCTCGCGCTGGGTGGCGGTGAACCAGGGCACGTTGAACAACTCGATGCCGATCCCGGCGACGGCGTAGGCGGCCATGATCACGGCGGGGTGCACGGGGAACATCATGCTGAGCGGGGCGAAACCGTAGACGGCCAGACCGGCCAGGGCGGCCCAGCCCTGCGAGCGCGGGCGCCAGCGGGCGACGACGAGAGCGCCTGCGAGGGCTCCGGCGGTGTAGGCGGTCAGCGCTCCGGCGAGCACCACCTCGGTGCCGTACTCGTCGCGGCTGACCAGCGGCAGGGCGACGCCGGTGGCGGAGTAGCCGGTGGCGATGACTGCGGTCAGCGCGGCCAGGCCCGCGAGGAACCATGGGTGCCTGCGGGCCTCGCGTATGCCGTCGGCGAACTCGGCCAGGAACGGGCCCCGTTGGGGCTGCTCGGCTGCGGGAGCGGCCTTGGTGCCGGGGCCTGGGACGAGCGCGGCGACGAGCCAGAGCAGCCCGATGCCCAGCAACAGCGCCCAGGTGCCGAGGAACACGGCGAACAGGGCTGTGAGCGAGGGACCGACGAGGGTCGTGACCCGTACCGCAAGGGTCATGGCGGCGTTGGCCTGCTGCCTGCCCTCGGCGTCGACGACCTCGGCGGTCAGCGCCTGGTAGGCGGGGCGGCAGGCCCCCTGTCCCGCGCCGGCCAGGGCGGTGGCCGCGGCCATCAGCAGGACCGAGCGGCCGAGCCCGACGGCGATCAGCGGAGCCGCTGCGGCTGCGGCCAGGCCGGCCCACAGAACGACGCCCCGACGTGAGTACCGGTCGGCGAGCACGCCTGCGACGGGCACCGCGGCAAGGAATCCCGCGGTGCGGGCGGCGAGCAGCAGGCCGAGGTCGGTGGCCGTGAGGGTGCGGTCGAGCACCGCGAGGCCGAGCACGAACGGCAGGGCCCAGGTGGCCAGGCCCGACGCCGTGGCGCCCGACCAGAGCCGCAGGAAGGCGAGATCGCGCAGGAGCGACCGCGGCTTTCCCGGGGTGGCCGCGGAGGCGGTGGCCGGGGTGGGGGGCATCGGCACGATGTCATGCTCCTGTTGATCGCGATCCTGGTCGGGTTGGCTGCGCAGCCGCCCGCGTTCCTGTTCGGTCGGTTGTCACCAGCCCTCAGCCACACGGTAGTTGGCGGCGGATGGCGCACGGTGGGAACGGGAAGGCCCCCGTGGCGACGACTCCGAGGGCTAGCTTAGTGAAAATCGTTGTCGCTAGAGTACGGTCGGGTCACCCGCACCCGCGGATGGGTCCAAAGCCCCCACACGTTGGCACGTTTCCCAGACCGGAGGTTCCATGCGCCACCCCGCACGCCTCGGCGTCGCTCTGACCCTCGCCTTCGCGGCCCTCGGCTGCTCCGCGTCCGCGGACTCCTCCGGAAAGGGCTCCGCCGACAAGGCCGCCGCGCAGACGACGACCGTGACGAGCTGCGGCCGGAAGCTGTCCTTCGACGAGCCGCCCAAACGCACCGTCACCCTGGATCAGTCCGCCACGGAGACGCTGCTGGAACTCGGCCTATCGGGCCGCATGGCCAGCACGGCCAACCTGAAGACGAAGGTCGCCAAGGAGTACCAGGACACGTACGACAAGGTACCGGTACTCAGCCCCAAGATCCTCACCAGCGAACAACTGCGCGCCGCCACCCCGGACATCGCCGTGGCCTCCTTCACCGACCTGTTCACCAAGGACCAGGTCGGCACCCGTGAGGAACTCGCCGAACTGGACCTGCCCTCCTACGTGAGCGCGGTGGACTGCCCGAAGCAGAACGACCCCGGCAAGACCCCCTTCGACCTCCTCTTCGACGACTACTCGAACTACGGCAAGATTTTCGGCATCGAGGACCGCGCCGCAAAACTGGTCGACGACCAGCAAGCCGTGGTCGACAAGGCCGCCGCCACCGCCGACAAGGTCGAGGGCGAACCGACCGTCGTATGGCTGTACTCCGTTTACAACGGACTGCCCTACGTCGCCGGCAAGACCGGTATGCCCAGCGAGATGAGCCGCCTCGTGGGCGCGAAGAACGCCTTCGACGACGTCGACGAGGACTGGCCGGAGGTCTCCTGGGAGCAGATCGCCGACCGTGACCCCGACTTCATCGTGATCGGCGACCTGTCCGAGCGCGGAGCACCGGGCGACAGCGCCGAGGAGAAGCGCCAGATGATGCGCAAGGACCCGGTGGTGTCCAAGCTGACAGCCGTCCAGAAGAACCGGATCATCGAAGTACCCGGCATCGAGATGGACCCCTCGGTGCGCACCGTGAACACGCTGCGGCTGCTGACGGACGGCGTGAAGGACCTCGGGTATGCCCGCTGATCCGGACACCGCGCCGGGCACGGTGGATCTGCTCCACCCGGCCGCCCGCCGGGTGGAACGGGACGTGCCCGCGCACGCGCCGTCCGTTCCCCCGCAGTCCGGCCCCTCCACGCTGTCACAGGCCACGCTGTTCCTGATCGGGACGGCAGCGCTGGTCACCTCACTCGCGGTATCAATACGCATCGGTGTCGCCGACGTCGGCTACACCGACCTGGCGAGAGTGGTGGGCTCCAGGACGGGCCTGGACGTCGAGCCGCTGCCCCGGCTGGTCGACTCCCTCATCTGGGACCTGCGTGTGCCCCGCGTGCTGATGGCGGCGCTGGTCGGCGCCTCGCTCGCGGTCTGCGGAGCCGTACTGCAGGCGGTCACCCGCAACGCGCTGGCTGACCCCTACCTCCTCGGTGTGTCCACGGGAGCTTCGACCGGGGCCGTGGTGGTGGTCGTCCTCGGCATCGGCGCGAACGCGCTCGGCGTCACCGGCGGGGCGTTCGTCGGCGCGATGCTGTCGTTCGGCCTGCTGCTGCTCCTGCTGCGGCGCACCAGTCTGGACTCCACACGGATCGTGCTGATCGGCGTGGTCGTGTGGTATCTGTTCATGGCCCTGACCTCGCTGATCCTGATGGCTTCCGGGGACGCCGACGCCACTCGCGCGATCACCCACTGGCTGCTGGGCTCGATGGCCCCGGCCCGCTGGGACTCCGTGGTCGTGTGCGCGGCTGTCACCGTGGCCGGGCTGGCGATCGTCTGGCTGCACTCCACCGCCCTCGACGCCTTCGCCTTCGGCACCGACACGGCCTCATCGCTGGGTGTCCACGTCCGGACGGTGCGGTGGGTGATGCTGGTGGTGACGGCCGTGATGACCGCGGTGGCGGTCGCCTCTGTCGGGGCGATCGGCTTCGTGGGACTGATCGTGCCGCACGGCGTCCGTTTCGTCGTCAGCCCGCTGCACCGCTTCCTGCTGCCGTTCTCGGCCCTGGTCGGCGCGGTCTTCCTGGTGTGGACCGACGCCCTCGCCCGCGTGGCCTTCGCACCCCAGGAGGTCCCGGTCGGCGTGTTCACCGCCCTGTTCGGCGTCCCTCTCTTCCTGCTCGTCATGCGCAAACGAGGTGAACTGTGAGGATCTCCGCCGAACGGCTGAGCTGGGCGGCCTCGGGCAAGACCATCGTCCACGGCGTCACCCTGGACATCGCCCCCGGTGAGACGGTCGGCCTGATCGGCCCCAACGGGTCCGGCAAGTCATCACTCCTGCGCTGCCTCGCGGGACTGCGCACCCCGGCCGAAGGCACCGTGCGCTACGACGGCGAGCCGATCCGCGACTGGGACGCGCGCCGGATCGCCCAGCACGTCGCCTTCGTCGACCAGGCCACCGACACCGACAGCGACCTGCGCGTCGCCGACGTCGTCGGCCTCGGCCGCACCCCGTTCCGGGACCGCTGGCGCGGCCCGGACGCCACCGACCGGGCCGTCATCGCCGCCGCCCTCGCCCGCACCGGGCTCACCGAACTCGCCGGCCGGGACTGGAAGTCACTGTCCGGCGGAGAGCGCCAGCGCGCCCACATCGCCCGCGCCCTGGCCCAGCGGCCCTGGTGCATCCTGCTCGACGAGCCGACCAACCACCTGGACGTCAAACACCAGTTGGAGCTGATGGAGCTGCTGGCCGGCACCGACCAGACGGTACTGGTCGCCCTGCACGACCTGTCTCTGGCCGCCCGTTACTGTGGCCGCCTGCTGCTCATGCACCAAGGACGCCTGATCGCCGCCGGGCCGCCCGCCGACGTACTGACCCCCGAGCGGCTGGCCGACGTCTTCGGAGTCGATGCCGAGGTGGGCCCCGACAGACTCGGCAACCTCACGGTCGCCTACCGAGGCACCGCGCCACAGGACGACCGCAGCCGCCCGCCGGCGGCCGTCGAAACCGGCTAGCGATCCCGCTCCACCGGCACCCGCGACTCGCACGCCCTGGGCGGTCCTCTCATCCCCCTGGTTCCGCATGAGCCGGGACGGATCGATACAGCCCTGCGGGGGTCAGCGGGGCGGGCCTCACATCCATCCCCGCCGAGACCTGCCGGGGCCTCAGGCCGGCCCGCGTCGACGGCTCTTGAACCACCATGCCCCGCCAATGAGCAGGACTACGGCAGCGCCGATACCGAGCGGCACGGCAACGGGCATGCCGTCGTCCCCCTCCGTACGGCCCGCCGCAGGCTCCGTCGACGGCGCCGACGTCCCGGTCGTCGACTCGCCGGAGGCACGGTCGGAAGAGGGCGCGGCCGTCGTGGGCTCTGCTGTGGGGCTGGGGCTGGGGCTCACGGGCTTCGCGCCGGGTGCGGCCGACTTCAGGTCCAGGCGCGGGGCGGGATGGCCGTGGCCGTGGCCGCTCTCCTCGTCGTCCAGCTGGATCCAGCGGTCGACCTTGCCGTCGCTGTAGCTCTGCAGGGTCTTGAAGACCAGCGACTTGACCTCGGGCAACTGCCGTACGGTGACGATGTACTCGGCATCCTCCCCTATGGCGAGCTTCGGTCCCGAGACGGTGTAGCCCCGGCTGGTGGGGGCGAGCTTCCAGCCGTCCGGGCCTTCCTTGTAGGTGATGTCTGCGGGGGCGATGCCCTTGGGCAGGATCACCTCCAGTTTGGTGATGCCGGCGGAGTCGGACTCCGACGCCGCGGAGAAGGTCAGGGCGACGTTCTGGTCAAGGGCCCGGGCGCCTTCCGCCTCGACCTCGGCATGGGCCGCGGCCGGTCCCGCGGTGGCGACAGTAACCGCCAACGCGACTGCTGTGAGGGCGCCAAGACGGTGCAGGCTGCTTGCCGTGGTTGGGCGATGCACGGGGATCTCCCTCGTTCCGATGGTGTAGGGGCTGCATTCAAGCGCAGGGCAGGACCTGCGGGCCAGGCCGAGGCACGCGGACGGCACTCCTCCGGCCCGCCTGAGGCACGCGCCGACCGAGGGCGATCGCCGGGCGTACGGCTCAGGCCGCGGCGTCCTGCACGGCTGCGGTCACCTCGTAGCCCGCCTCGGTGAACGCTGTCCGTACGGCGTCGTCGGCGACCGCCTCTCCGCGTGCGATGAGACCGCCTATGCCAGCGGGTGCCTATCGCTGCGCGCCTCGCGGTGCCGGGACGCGTCCGGGTTCGCAAGCGGCGCGATGCGCACCTCGAGCAGCGACAGCCCGGCCAGCACCGTCCGCACCTGCTCGACATCGATCCGGCCGTGGTTCAGGCCTCCGTACATCGCTCCGTGCCCACGCCGATGCTCGGGCAGCAGCGTCAGGTCCACCGGGGACTTCACCGCACCGTCCGCACACAGCACCGCATCCGTCAGCTCGAACAACTCGTCGCGCCGAGCGGTCAGACACTCGTAGAACTCTCCCCGGAAGCGTGACGCTTCCGCGTACGCTTCCCTCCGGGCAGCATCAGGCGGCAGACTCATCCTCACGGCCTTCGTCTCGGTCACGTGCACCTTGGTCGGAGCACATGATCAGACGAAGGCCGTTCCTGCGTCCGGTGATTGTCGGGCTTACGATCAAGTTCGACGGCCGTTCGAGGCCCACATGGGGGCGCAATGTCGGAGATCGCTCAGTGGCTCAAGGACTGGCATGCCTCACATGAACACGAGCTTCGTTCTCGTGGGATTAGCTCTGCAGTGAAGCGGCCCGTCCCAGGAACCCCGTCCCGAGGGCGGCCGAAGGCCACAGCAGTGAGTCTCACACTGGAATCAGACGAGCGCACGGGAACGGTGTTCCTCTGGGAATCGGGGGCCGCTTCGCTGCTCTTCATCGACTCCGGAACCGAGCGCACCTGGCAGGACCATGCGGTGCTCAACTCCGAGAACGAACTGCCACAGATCCTGGCGCCCCTCGTGAAGCTAGTCGAAACAGCTGCCGACAGTAGTTAAAGAACAAGCCGAGAGCCTGTTTCTGAACCCATAGCGTCGCGTGAAGGCGTCACGGCGTGACGCCTTCTGAACGTGAACGCCTCTGGCGGTAGGTCCGGGTGCGGCACCTCGGTGAGCAGTGCAGGGCATCCACCCGCTTGCGGTTGCCGCCCGTGGCCTCGCCGGTGTACCACCAGCTCTTGCAGACCGGGCAGCGCTGCCGCGGCCGGTGGTACGGGCGGCCTTCGCGCAGGGCGGCGGCGAACTCCTTGTTGCTTCGCCACCATTCCTCGCGCTCACGGGGAATCAACACTGGCAGTCGCTTCCTGCCCGACGTGTTAGGCCGACCACCGCAAGGCCCACGAGAAGCGCGACCCCGACCGTAGGGTACTGAAAGGCGATGTACGTACCGCCGGCGCCCGCCAACAGCAGTACGGGGGTGCGGGTGTCGAGACCGTTCACGTTGAACTCCAAAGCCGGGTGAGACGCGGTCCGTCCGCGTCAGGACCGCACCTTGCGGTACGCGAGGATTAGCCCCGCCACTCTCGCGAAAATTCGCACCCCGGCACGGGAAAACACCAGCTCAGACGGCATCAAGCCCGGACAGGCCCGAATGGTGCCCGGGCGATTCCGCCTGGCCGACGCCACCGCCTGGCCGTCGATTCTGCACCAGCAACTGAGCATCGAGACGGCGAAGCGCCCGGCCAGGACGGACTCTTCTGTCTGTTCGTCGTCAGGAAGCAAGCAGCCGTGTTCTCGTAATAGCTACGGCCAAGTGCGTCTGTGGTCATCTGCACTGGTCAGCAGGCCGGCTCGCCTTCGCGATAAACCACGTATTTGCTACTCAGCGAAGCTGTGGAGGCTTCCGGGGCGGTGGGACAGCCGGAAGGATCTCCCACAGCGGCCGTCCGCCCCGGGCCCATCGCTCCAGCACGCGCCGGTCGACCAGGTGCAGGCGCTGCTGCCGGGCGAAGTCGCGGGCAGGCCCGGATATTCTTCCGTTGGTCACCATCACGACGACGTCGCCGCCGTGCACCGGCCGGCCGGTGCCGTTGAGCGTCTGCAGGTCCGGGGTACCGACAGCCGAGCCGTCCAGCCCCTTCCTGCGGTGTTTGCACTGGATCACCCACAACCGGCCGAGCGGATCGTGCCCCTTCACGTCGGCGCCGAGGTCGCCCCGGCCGCCGCAGCGCAGCGCGTCGCGGGAGCCGTCCCGGGCCAGCAGGTCACGTACGGCGATCTCGAAGGCGCTGTGGTGCATGGCGTCCAGCTGGCCGAGCGAGTAGGTCAGGCCCTCGACCCGCAGCTGCGCGGATCGCATCTGGTCAACCTGCTGGTAGATCCAGCCCGCGAGGGCGAGAAGCGCCAGCAGGCCGAGCACGACCAGGACCCACCAGTGCGCCCACACCCACTGTCCGACCTTGACCAGCACCAATCCGACGACCACCAGCCCGCCCAGCGCGATGAGCAGATCGTCATCGCTCTTACGCCGCCGCCGGCGCGGGCCCACCGAAAGCCCCCCGCCGCCAGGGTGCACGGCGCCCCGCGCATCTTCCGGCCGGTGTGATCAACGTCTTCGTATCCCCTGTTCCCGGGCACATTCCCCCCTCGTCCGCAACTCCTCGCCGCTTTCATGACAGCACCCGGCACCGACAGTCGGCCCGCCCTCGGGATCACCCGTCTGAAAATCGCTGGCCGACGCCCAACAGATTGCGACTTTTCGAGGTAGATGACACCGCAGTGCTGGGCTGGCCTGGGCTGCCGAGTTGGGCTGATCGCTCTAGTTGACACGGACTGGTCACTCTTGTTGCCACGTTCGCCTGTTTTTCGGTCTGGTTGACACCAGCTTCGAAGTTCGGTGCTGTTGCGTACGCCTTTGGGCTTCTCTGGTGAGGTGACGTACTTCCGTGGGCGCGTACAGCAGGACGCTGCTGGGGAAGCCGTACAGACGCGGCCTGTCCTGTGGTCTCACCGGTGCCGGTGGGACACGTTGCTGGAGCCGGTGTCGCTGGCCGGGGGCCGGACCGGGCTGGACGTCGGTCCGGGGTGGCAGCAACGGTGGTCGGTGACCTGGCGGCTGGACGGTGAGGAAGTTTCGTACCCGGTCGGGGAGGTGGCTCGGGCTGCTTTGACCGGCCTGGGGTGGTTCTCCTGGCGTCGTGACCAACGGCACCGTCCAGGGATGAAGTTCCTGGTCAGTACGGGGAGGCTGCACGGCTTCGAGAGCCTGGGAGGAGGCCCGGCTGTTGCTGGCTCTGGACTTCGCCGGCGAGGTGATCGAGGTCCTGTCGCAGCCGCTGCGGCTCGCTTTCCACAGCGCGGAGGGGCGGCGCGAGCACACGCCGGACTTTCTGGTCCTGACACGGACGGGGATGTGGCTGGTCGACGTCCGCCCGGCCGAGCTGATCGAGGACAAAGACCGAGAGTCGTTCGCGGCGGCTGCCGAACTCGCCGGGGCCTGGGGCTGGCACTTTGCGGTGGCGGCCGGCTGGCGGGGGCACGTGCCGGTGACGCTGGACTGGCTGTCCTCGCCTCCGGCCGGCCGTGCGGGAGGGCGGGTGTACGACAATCGGCGCGCTGCTCACGCTCCCCAGCCTGCCCCCGCCAGACCCGCCCGGCTCGTTCGCCGCGACAGCCAGTGCCCGACACCGTCGGAGATCACGGTCGACCGCCAAGCGGCTTCCTGGGAGATCATCAACACCTGTTCGACAACTCCGTCGGTGTATTGGCCTTCGAACCAGGTGATGTCCAGGGACTGTCTGGGCAAGGCTGCCAGACGCTGAGCGGTGAACATGGCAGCGGGGCTAGGGTGGGGTCAGCTGGTTGCCGCGCCCCCGCAACCGGTCAGGCACCCGCGTTGCCCCAGTCCCTGGCCTCGGGTGCCGTCTCACGAGAGCCGTGGCACTCAGCGCTCTGCTCCCCGCCGGGTCTGGGGCAAGGCGGTGAGCACCACGTTCGCCGGCCTGACCTACTGACCGGCCAGAACGAGCAGGCCACCGCCATCAGGCGGTTCCGTGACGGTGTGTCCCAGCTGGACCAGCAGGCCCGAAACCGCAGCCTGCACGACCGCCTGCAGGCTGTCCCCGGAAGCTCCGGCCTGATCCTTCGCCAGCGCGGTGAAACCGTCCGATGCCGTCCAGCTCACCAGCACCCCGACCGCCACCCTCGTCACCGCAAGTCCCGGCCTGGCGTCCTGCATGTCGTCGCCGACAAGGTTGAAACCCGCCTCGATCAAGACATGGCGAACCTCAAGGAGTAGGTCGCAGGACGCAGCTGCCGCCGGCCCCGATCCATGGCGATCAAACTCCCCAATTTCAAGAAGCAGGTCCCAGACGGGAACTCTAGGCAGCCTTCCGCACGGACAGCACATCCACGGCCCCGGTGACCTGGAACAACAGCTCGACAATCGGCGCGACCGGCCCGCAAACACCGAAGGACACCGCCCAGGCGCGGGCATGCGCACACGCGTCGAGCAGGTGCTGTCAGGTTGTTGGCTGCGTGCGCTTTTGACGGTGCATTGGGACGTGGTGGACCCCGGTTCGGGGCCTGTGCTCAGGCCGTGGTGGGCTGGCCTGTGACGCCGGTGATCTGCTCCCGGATAGCGAAGGGTCATTTCGGCCCGTAGTCGAGTGCGGGCATCAAGTGGCGGTGCGGTCGGAAGTGGGGTGAGATCCCGCTGAACGCGGACAGGAACCGCTGGGCTGCGCCAACACCGCGGAAGCCCTTCATCGCCCGTTCGCGCTGCCGGGTCGGTTGGTGGCTGTTCTCCGCTCTGCTGTTCAGGCCCTTGTGGGAGCGGTGCTCCACGGAGAACATGACCTCGCGGTGGGCCGCGCCGTAGGAGCGGAGCTTGCGGTGACGACCACCCGCGGCACCACACCCGTGTTCTTCAGCAGGCGGCGGAAGCAGCGCCTGGCCGCGGCGGTGTCCCGTCGGTTCTGCACGAGGATGCCGAGCACCATCCCGTCCTGGTCGACGACCCGCCACAGGTACTTCTGCTCACCGTTGATCTCGATAAAGACCTCGTCCAGATGCCCCCGTGCGTCCGACGGTTTCCCCGTTTGGCGCGAAACTTGTCTCCGGACCGGGGCCGGCGACGACGTAACCGCGGGCGTAGGCCGACTCGAATTTCACACACCAGGCGGACCGTCTCGTAGGAGACGACGACACCGCGCTCGAGCATCAGCTCCTCGACCTCGCGGAAGCTGAGCGGGAAGCGGTGGTACAGCCACACACAGTGGGAGATCACCTCGACCGGGTAGCGGTGCCCCTTGTACGACGGCGACCTGCTCTCCACGGGCACCCCTCCAGCAGGATCAACCCGAAGATCATCCCACGTCATCAGCCAACGTGACAGCGGCCCCAGGAGCCCTGCTGTGACGGGCGGGCGTTGCCTGTTCAGATGCCGACGGCGGTAACACCGAACATCAAGGTCCGACGGCTGACGTCGTAGTGCACGGTCGGCGTGCTGCGCAGGAGGTCCTGCAGCACGTCGGCGTCGTCGGCGTCGACGGTCAGTACCTCCTCCCAGGCACCTTCGTCCAGCACAAGCTGCAGGGTGAGCGTGCCCCGGGCAGCGGGCTCACCAGCAACCCAGCTGAACTGGTAATGACTGAGCTGGCGCACCTTGATGCTGTCGTCCGTAACGGGTTGCGTCACCTTGGTCGTAGCAGCTCTGGGCATGATGGCTCTCCTCGCGTGGGGATGCGGGTGCGGGCAGCCGACGGCTGGAGTACAGGACATGGATGTCTCTGCGGCCGCGGGCTACTGAACTCAGACTCAGGGTGACCGGCGGCATTCGCCAGGCGAGGTGTCCACTTGGCCGAGTCCCCTCCCTCAGATCTGCTACAACAGCAGCGGTCCCGTTCTCGAGCCCCGCGTGAGCAGCGCAGCGCCGCGCCCCAGGCCGTCACCGCCACCGGCGCCGGGTCAAGGGAGCGCATCGGGGCGTCCAGCGGTCCAAGTGGCGTATCACGGCATGCGGGTGGAGGCGAACGCTGGTGGAGTCTGCTGTGTCCCTGACCTCCACTTCTTGGAGATACCTCATGCTGTCCTTCCGTAAGACCTGCGCGGGCGTTGCTCTTGCTGCTGCCGCGGTGATGGCCGGTCCCGGCATCGCCTCGGCCAGCGACCACTCCGAGCGGGGCGAAGGGCCGGCGCCCTACGGGCAGTGCAACGACTTCACCACGCAGCTCGGAGCGGTGAATGCCAACCAGGGCCCGGTCTGCATCGACTTCGGCCCTCTCGACGAAGCAGGTGAGAACAAGGGCGGTGGCAGCGACATGAACTTCGACTGCAACGCCGCCGTCACCCAGGTCGGCCTGGTCAACGTCAACCAGGGCCCGGTGTGCATCGACTTCTGAACCGCACGCTGAGGAGCGGGCTGCCAACCGTTGTCGACACGCTCGTATCGGCGTGTCGACAACGGTTGGGGGCAGCCGCATGCGGCTGAGAAGGGCCAGCGTTCACCCCTCGCTTCGCTGCCGCCCGTACCAGAGGCAATACCGACGGCACTGTCACGTTGACTGACCGGTGGGATGCTCTGCGGGTTGATCGTGCTGGGAGGGGTCGTCCGTGGAGAGCATGTCGCCGTCGTACAGGGGGCACCGGTACCCGGTCGAGGTGATCTCCCACTGCGTGTGGCTGTATCACCGATTCCCGCTCAGCTTCCGTGAGGTCGAGGAGCTGATGCTCGAGCGCGGCGTCATCGTCTCCTATGCGACGATGCGGCGGTGGTGTGGCAAGTTCGGCCAGACCTGCGCCAACGCGCTGCGCGGTCGGCAGCCTCGGCCTGGGGACAAGTGGCATCTGGACGAGGTCTTCATCAGGATCAACGGGGAACAGAAGTTGTGGTGGGGCCGTCGACCAGGACGGCAACGCCCTGGACATCCTCGTGCAGGACCGCCGGGACAAGGCCGCCGCCGGGCGCTTCTTGCGCCGCCTGATGAAGAAGACCCGCGCGATGCCGCGGGTGATCGTCACCGACAAGCTCCGCTCCTACGGCGTGGCCCACCGCGAGGTCATGCCCTCCGTCGAGCACCGCCAGTCGAAGTACCTCAACAACCGGGCCGAGAACAGCCACCAGCCGACCAGGCAGCGTGAACGCGCGATGAAGGCTTCCGCTCGGTAGGCAGGGCCCAGCGGTTCCTGTCCGCGTTCGGCGGTATCTCGCCTCACTTCCGGCCCGGCCGGCACCTGATGACCGCTGCCGCCCACCGAGCTGAGATGAGTATCCGCTTCGCGATCTGGGAGCAGATCACGGGCGCTGCCGACCGGCCCACCACGGCCTGACCACAGGCCCGGCCCCCAAGCCCAGTCGTCGTCGGTGTAGCCGTCGAGGATCTCGCCCACGGCTTCGCACAGCTGCTGGGCGATTTCATCGGCAACGGCCGGACTGCACACGATCTGGCAGTGAGTCGGCGCCGTGCCCTCCTTCCACGCCCGGCCGCCGACCGAGGACGAGGCGAGGTGGACGGTCGCCGGTGGACTCGTACGGTATGTCGAGAGCTGCAACGACCGGTGGGTGCCCATAAGCGCGCAGCCCGAGGATAGCCCCGGCCCCGCCGACCCCGGCCGACGCTCAGCTGCTCGCCGACCGCCCGGCCGTGGGGTTAACGACCCAACAGGGAGTTCTGCAGAAGCTGGCGCAGATCTTCGGTGGACGCTTGCTCCTCCTCGAGCGGTGGTTCAGGGGCGGCGCGGAGCTTGCTGGTCATGACGTCCTGGATGGCGCGGGTGACGGAGGCGTAGTACGGCGTCGAGGGCCGCGGTCTGGCGTGTTTCATGGACCAGCACAGTGCCTCGACGTACTGCTCTTCCAGGGTTCCTTGCGGGACACGGTCGGGCAGCGAACGCTTTTTGCTCAAGCAGCCGCCTAATCTGTCGGGACCGGGCCGGCGCATACGCCGAGGGAGCCCGGCTCGGCACCCCCCGATGCCGCCGAACTCGCCGCCGTCGACGACGGCCAGGCGGCCCTCGACCAGCTGCTGGAGGGTCTTGACCCGGAATCTTGGACACGGGTTATGCGGCTGGGGACAGGGTAGTTGATGTTGTTTCGAGTGCTGCCTCGTAGGCGATGGGACTGCGTTGTCCGAGGCTGGAGTGGCGGCGTCGGGTGTTGTAGCGGTGCAGCCAGCGGAACAGGTCGAGGCAGGCTTCGTGCTCGTCGGCCCAGGCACTGTGGCCCTGAAGCGTTTCTCGTTTGCAGGTGGCGTTGAGGGACTCGGCGAGCGCGTTGTCCGCCGAGCTGCCGACAGCACTCATGCTCTGGATCACGCCCGCCGGCGGCATGCATATTGCTGCTTGTGGGTGCCGATCTGTCGTAGCGGTTGGTTCCTGACGGTCTGTGGAAACTGGTCGCTCCGTTGCTGCCGTCGTTCAACTCCCGTCCGCAGGGCGGCGGGACCGCCCCGTGTGACGAGCGGGCCGTGTTCGCGGCGGTCGTGCACGTGCTGACCAGCGGGTGTGCCTGGCGGCATCTGCCGGAGACGCTTGGTCTCGCCCGCGAGGGCACATCGCCGGTTCACCGCGTGGACCCGGGCGGGGCTGTGGCGTCGGCTCCACCGGGCGGTCCTGGACGAACTTGGCGCGCGGGGTGAACTGGACCGGGCCTCGGCGATCGTCGACGCCGCCTCGGTCCGGGCGAAAGGGGGCATGCTGACCGGCCGAACCCGATCGATCGTGGCAAGAAGGGCAGCAAACTGCACGTCCTGTCCGAGGCCCAGGGCATCCCGCTCGCCGTCGCGGTGTCCGACGCGAAACACCCACGACAGCCTGTCCCTCAAGCCACTGAACCGCGGTATATCCGCCGTCCGCTCCCGCCGCGGGCCTCGCCGGCGCCGGCCCGTGAAGGCACCCCATGCAGCTTTGGGGTCAAGCAGCTGCCGGGAGTGAAGCTGGGGCGGAGGTGTTGAACCCTGCTGAGCATGCCGATGACCGGGCCCGCCTACAGGCTGCTGGTCTGGCTCGGCTTCGAACCGGCCCTCGCTCCGGCGCTTGGCGTGCAGCGTGCGGAGCAGTGGCGCGTGCTGTGGAGACTGGTTGTCGCGCTCGATCACATGCTCTACCGCGTGGTGGTGGCCGGACGTTTCGCTCCTGGACCCGCGGTCGCCGTCCGCATGGTCGGCCCGGTCGGCGACCAGGATGACGGCGTAAGCCGGTAGGCCCGGCTCCCTGCGACCGGCCTCTTGGGTGCTCTGAATCCCTCGAACAGCCCAATTCCCGCCGTGCGTCGACGAGCACCAATACGCGCGGAATGTAATGGTATCCGAGGAGTTATCCGCATTTCCGGATCAGAGGAGGCTGAATGCCGCAGGGCGGAGTCGACGATGACGTCGCGTGCGCTGTCGCAGCAGCGGATGCGTGCGTGGCCTCGCGCAGCCCAGGGCGTGACTTCGGTCAGCTGAGCGCGGTTGCCGACGCCGTCCTGTATGAGGGCTACCTGCTCTACCCCTACCGCCGCTCGTCGCCCAAGAACCGGGTGCGCTGGCAGTTCGGCGTGCTCTTCCCGCGTGCCTGGGTGGAGCGAGAGGGTCCGGTGACTCCCGGCATCTCGGGATCCGCCGACTCCTGGTACCAGCGGACCGAGTGCCTGCTGCGGGTCCTGCAGACGCGGGCGGTGGTGCGCGTGCGGCTGCGGTATCTGCAGATGCAGCACAAGCAGGTGGAGGAGGCCGGCCAGGACGGCAGGCACCGTCCGGTCGAGTCGCTGCGCGCGGAGGACGGCACGCTGCACCTGACTTTCGACGAGGCGGTACCGCGCGAGACGGACCTCGTCGTACGGCTGGACGATCTGCTTGGGCAGGAGTCCGCCGTTCTGGTCGGCGCACCGGCCGGGGAGGAGATCGAAGAGCTCCCCGGGGGCGTCGGTCGGGTGGTACGGCGTCGCGCGGCCGTCCGGGCGAGAGCGGCCGTCGTCGCCGAGCGGCTCGGGGACGACGTCTGCCGGCTTCGGATCCGTACCGAGAACACAGGGGCGGCACCGGACCCGCGGGCCGCTCGCGACGAGGCGCTGCGTGACGCGCTCATCGCGACGCATACGCTCGTCGGCGGAGACGGCGTGGAGTTCGTCTCGCTGATCGACCCGCCCGCGGGCCTGCGCGGGCACGCCCGAGAGTGCCACAACGCGTTCACCTTCCCCGTCCTGGGTGGGCCTTCACCCGAGGACGCCCCGGGTGAAGGCCCCGGAGGGGCTCCGGACGGGGCCTGTGGTCCCACCCTCATTTCCGCACCGATCATCCTGTCCGACTGCCCGCAGGTGGCGCCGGAGAGCCCGGGCGACCTGCACGACGCCGCGGAGATCGACGAGATCCTGACGCTGCGGACGTTGCTGCTGACCGACCAGGAGAAGCGCGAGGCGCGCGCCACCGACCCACGTGCCGCCCGGATCCTGGACCGGGTGGAGGCCATGCCCCCGGAGGTCTTCGCCCGGCTGCACGGCACCATTCGTTCGCTGACCCATGCCACGCCATCGGATCCCGCCCCGTCCTCGTCGGCCGCCGCGTCCACGACTTCCCTCGGACCCGCGTCCGCGGCGAGGGTCGACCGGCCCGCATGGTGGCAGGAGGGTGCCGACGACGGCCTGTCGCCCACGACCGACACGGTGCCGGTGGACGGCGTACCGGTGGGAGCCGGCAGCCGGGTACGGCTCCGCCCCCGGGGCCGGGGTGCCGACGCCCACGACATGTTCCTGGCCGGGCGGACCGCGCAGGTCGCGGCCGTCTTCCACGACGTGGACGGCAGCGTGCACCTCGCCGTGACAGTGGACGGCGATCCCGCGGCCGAACTGAACGGCTGGTACGGCCGCTTCCACTACTTCCGGCCCGACGAACTCGAGCCGCTGGAGCCCCGGATGTCCCCGGACGCCGCGGGTGGGGCGGAGCCGCTCGAGCCGTCCCGGCCGCCGCGGGAGCGGCCCGAGCAGCCGGCCGGCGGGCCGGGGAAGAGACGGTCCGATGGACTTGCGTGAGATCGCGGCACCGGATCACCGGACGGCCGGTCGGCTGTTCCGAAGGCTGTCCCGGCGCCCGGCACCGGAAGAGCGAACGATCCGCCCGCTCACCACCCGGCTGCGGCCCGACGGCGAGCAGCTGGTCCACGATCACCACGGCGACGGACGGACCGCACCGGTCCGACCGCACCCCCACACCCCGGACCGTCCGCCCGCGCTCAGCGGGCCGTCGGCCTGGGCGTACGACCGACTCGGGGACCGACTGCAGCGGAGGCTGACGACATGACCATCGACAGCGGCACGCACGACGTTGCCACCGAGCCGAGCCGTGCCGAGGCGCGCGACGGCTTCGACGAGATCACCATCCTCTGGATTTCCGAAGGGATGAGCTGCGACGGCGACTCGGTGTCGCTGACCGCGGCCGGCCAGCCCGCCATCGAGGACCTGGTCCTGGGACTCATCCCGGGCCTGCCAAAAGTGAACCTGCACAACAAGGTGCTCTCACCGAGTCTCGGCGGCGAGGACTTCCTCGCTCCGTACCGCGCGGCGGCCCGCGGCGATCTCTCGCCGTTCATCCTGGTCATCGAGGGTTCCATCCCGAACCAGAACATCATCGAGGGCGACGGGTACTGGACGTCGTTCGGCAACGACCTGGAGACCGGTGAGCCGCTGACCCTCAACTGGTGGATTGACCGGCTGGCCCCGAAGGC
Organism: Streptomyces sp. NPDC003011; assembly: GCF_053591515.1. Classification (NCBI taxonomy): domain Bacteria; kingdom Bacillati; phylum Actinomycetota; class Actinomycetes; order Kitasatosporales; family Streptomycetaceae; genus Streptomyces; species Streptomyces sp. NPDC003011. Next base: position 13,218 of record NZ_JBSFTY010000098.1, on the reverse strand, counting down.
CTGGGCGGTGGTCGCCGCAGGCACCTGCGCCACGTACGGCGGCATCCACGCGATGGCGGGCAACCCCACCGGCTGCATGGGTCTGGCCGACTACCTCGGCTGGGACTTCAGGTCGCAGGGCGGCCTCCCGATCGTGAACGTCCCCGGCTGCCCGATCCAGCCGGAGAACTTCATGGAAACCTTGCTCTGGGTCCTCTACCACGGGGCCGGAGCCGCCCCGGCGCCCCCGCTGGATCAGATGCTGCGTCCGCAGTGGCTGTTCGGGAAGACCGTGCACGAGGGCTGCGACCGCGCCGCGTACTACGAGCAGGCCGACTTCGCCCGGGACTACAACTCCCCCAAGTGCCAGGTGAAGGTGGGCTGCTGGGGTCCCGTCGTCAACTGCAACGTTCCCAAGCGCGGTTGGATGGGCGGCCTCGGCGGCTGCCCGAACGTCGGCGGCATCTGCATTGGCTGCACCATGCCCGGTTTCCCCGACGCGTTCATGCCGTTCATGGACGAACCGCCCGGCGGCAGCTTCTCCTCCCTCATGATCAAGCCCTACGGGGCCTTCGTCCGGAGGATGCGCGGCATCACCAACGCCGTCGTCAACCGCGAACCCAAGTGGCATCACAACAAGCAGGAACTCACCTCCGGCTACGACCCCTACTGGCGCCCGTGACCTGTGGCCCGGCACCTCCTGCCGGGCCGCACCCGCGTACGCACGCTCCCCTCTCCACCTCCAACCGTCCGACGCATCGCGCAGCGAGAACAGGAACGCACATGACCACAACCGCGGACCGGGCCGGGGCCACCGAGCGGAAAGCTCCGCAGATCGTGGACATGTCGTGGGACCCGATCACCCGGATCATCGGCAACCTCGGCATCTACACGAAGATCGACTTCGCCAACCAGGAAGTGGTGGAGTGCCGCAGCACCTCGTCCCTCTTCCGCGGCTACTCGGTGTTCATGAAGGGCAAGGACCCGCGCGACGCGGGCTTCATCACCTCACGCATCTGCGGCATCTGCGGCGACAACCACACCACGTGCTCGAACTACGCGCAGCAGATGGCCTACGGCATCAAAACGCCGCCGCTGGCCGAACACATCGTCAACCTCGGCGAGGCCGCCGAGTACATGTTCGACCACACGATCTTCCAGGACAACCTCGTCTTCGTCGACTTCTGCGAAGCGATGGTCAAGGCCACCAACCCGAGTGTGCTGGCCCGGGCCGAACGGACCCCGGCGCCCCGTGGGGACATCCACGGCTACCGGACCATCGCCGACATCATGCGTGCCTTCAACCCCTTCGAGGGTGAGGTGTACCGGGAGGCCCTGAAGGTCAGCCGGATCACCCGTGAGATGTTCTGTCTGATGGAGGGGCGCCACGTCCATCCGTCGACGATGTACCCCGGCGGCGTCGGCACGATGCCGCAGCCGAACACCTTCACCGACTACCTGTCGCGCCTGACGAGGGTCATCGACTTCGTCAAGGAGGCCGTGGCGCTGAACGACGACGTCTTCGACTTCTTCTACGAGGCGCTGCCCGGGTACGAGGAGGTGGGCCGCCGCCGCATCATGCTCGGCTGCTGGGGCGCCTGGCAGGACCCGGCCGTCGTCGACTACCGCTACGAGAACATGAACCACTGGGGCAAGGCGATGTACGTCACCCCGGGCATCATCGTCGACGGCAAACTGGTCACCAACAACCTCGTCGACATCAACCTCGGCATGCGCATCCTGCTGGGCAGCTCCTTCTACGACGACTGGGAGACCCAGGAGCCCTTCGTCACCCACGACCCGCTCGGCAACCCGGTCGACATGCGCCACCCGTGGAACCAGACCACCGTGCCGGTGCCCCAGAAGCGCGACTTCGACGCCAACTACAGCTGGGTGATGAGCCCGCGCTGGTACCACAAGGAGAGCGACTCCCACCTCGCCCTGGACACCGGCGGCGGCCCGCTCGCCCGGCTGTGGTCCACGGCCCTGAACGGCCTGGTCGACACCCCCTACATCAAGGCCACGGGGCACAGCGTGCGGATCTCGCTCCCGAAGAGCGAGAAGCTGCCGGAGACGACTCTGGAGTGGCAGATCCCCCAGTGGAGCAACACCATCGAACGCAACCGTGCCCGGCCGTACTTCGTCGCCTACGCCGCGGCCATGGCCTTCCAGTTCCTGGAGGAGGCGATGCAGATGATGCGCGCCGGGGACACCAAGGTGTTCCAGGACTTCGAGGTGCCCGACGAGGCCGTCGGAGTCGGCTTCCACGAGGCGGTGCGCGGGGTTCTCTCGCACCACCTGGTGATCAAGGACAAGAAGATCGCCAACTACCACCCGTACCCGCCGACCCCCTGGAACGCCAGCCCGCGTGACAGCTACGGCACCCCCGGCCCGTACGAGGACGCCGTCCAGGGCCAGCCCATCTTCGAGGAGAACGGGCCGGACGACTTCAAGGGCGTCGACATCATGCGCACCGTGCGCAGCTTCGACCCCTGTCTGCCCTGCGGTGTGCACATGTACCTGGGCAAGGGCAAGACGCTCACCACGATGCACTCCCCCACCTACGGGACGTCCCATGACTGAGACCGTACCCGCGGCGGTCGCGGACCCGCGTGAGGGCGCCGGGCCGGCCCTCAGGCTGGACGACGACGAGGTGACGGCGCGGATCGCCCGTATCGACGAGCTGCTGGAGAAGGTGCAGATCGCGCCCGGGCCCATGGCGCAGACGGCCATCGACGCCGTCCGCGTGCTCACCGAGGTCTACGGCGAGGCGCTGGCCCGGGTGCTGGACCACGCGGACGCCGCCCTGGCCGAGCGTCTCACCGAGGACGAGCTCCTCGGCCACCTGCTGGTGCTGCACGACCTGCACCCCGAGCCACCCGACCGCCGCGCCGCCCGCGCCGTCGAGCGGCTGCGGCCCGCCGTGCAAGAGCGCGGCGGCGACGTGACGCTGGACAGCGTCGAGGGCCCGGTCGCCCGCGTGCGGCTGCGCACCGCCGGCTGCGGCTCCGGGTGCGGTTCGGCGTCCTCGGGGGTCGAGGAAGCCGTACGGGAGGCCGTGCTCGCCGCGGCGCCGGAGCTGACGAGCGTCGAAACGGTGCCGGAGACGGAGTCCCGGCCGCCCGCGTTCGTGCCCGTCGACTCGCTGATGCGCCGGGCCGCCCCGCCGCAGGGGGCGCAGTGACCGCCGGCGGTGCGCTGGCCGCGCTCATCCGCTCCTCCGCCGACCGGCGGGCGGGCGGTCCCGAGGAGCGGTGCGACCTGTGTGCCGCGCCGCTCGCGGGCGAGCACCGGCACGTGTACGAAACCGGCCGCGAGGAAGCGCTGTGCGCCTGCCCGGCGTGCTCGGTGCTGTTCGCGGACAGCGGCGCGGGCGACGGCCAGTACCGGCTGGTCCCGCAGCGGCGGGTGAAACTGCCACCGGTCGAGACGGGGCCGCTCGGGGTGCCCGTCGGCCTGGCGTTCTTCGTGCCCCGGCAGGACGGCACGGTCGTCGCGCACTACCCGAGCCCGGCCGGGGCCACCCGGTGGGAGGTGGATGCCTCGGCGTGGCGGGAGGCGGTGTCGGGGTGTCCGGATCTCGCCGGCGTGGTACCCGAGGTCGAGGCGCTGCTGGTGAACACCTCCCGGAACCTGCAGCACCACTGGATCGTGCCGGTCGACGAGTGCTTCCGGCTGGTCGCCCTCGTCCGCCGAGAGTGGCGGGGGCTGTCCGGCGGCGGCCGGGTCTGGCCCGCCGTCGAGGAGTTCTTCGCCGGACTGGCCGAACGGTCATGACCGGCGTGGCAAGGACAACAGGAGCCGCCGCCGCGACCCCGCGGCGGAGCACCGAGGGAAAGGAACACAGCATGGGCACGATCAAGGTCGGCAAGCCCCAGGCGAAGCCCACCACGCCCACGCACGTCAAAGGCCTGCACCAGGGCAACAGGGGCCCGCGCCAGCACCAGCCCGGGCACCACGAGGACGGCACGGCCGACGCGCGCCGCTCCACCGGGATCCACTGGAAGCGGCACAACAGGGTCATGGACAGCATGCCGAGCATCTCCCCGGGCTGAGCCCCGGCGGTCGGGCACGGCACGAGGAACACGAGAGCAGGGAGTGGCGATGAACGCCAAACGGATTGTGATGGCGGAGGTGGTGGTGCTCGGCGGAGCGGCCCTCGCGCTGCTGGTCGCGGAGTTCCCGGGAATCGTGCGGGAGGTCCGGTTGTGGCGCATGGCCGGCTTCCGCCGGCCCGGCCCCGGCAACCCCCTCCGAGCCAGGCGTGCATGAGCTGTCGATCGCGACCGCGATCGTGGAACAGGCCGCCGAACTGGCGCGGGCGGACGGGACGGAGTCCGTCTCGGCGGTGACCGTACGGGTCGGTGAGCTGGCGGGCGTGGTGCCCGATGCCCTCGACTTCGCCTTCGAGGTGGCCCGTGACGGCACCGCCCTCGCCGCGGCCCGGCTCGTCGTCGAGCAGGTGCCCGCCCGCGCCTGGTGCGAGCCGTGCGCCGCGGAGTTCCCCGTGGGCATGCCCCCGTTCTTCTGGTGCCCGGACTGCGACCGCCCCGCCCCGACGCTGCGCAGCGGCCGGGAACTCCAGATCACCAAGGTCGAGCCGGCACCGGTGCCGTCCTGACCGGACAACGGCTACTGCCCTGACGGTGTGGGTGCTGTGCCCCCTCCGTCAGGGCCGTTCGGCGTGCCGGACGCGTCAACAGATGCGCGGCAGCTGCTCTCCGAGGGGCATGTCCACCACCCGGGTGCCGCCCAGGCCGGTGGAGACCACCACCATGCCGGGATGCTCGGCGACGCACTCGCCGATCAGCGCGGCGCCCGCGCCCTGCGGGTGGGCGTGCATCGCGGCCAGGACCGCCTCGGCCGCCGCGCGGGGTACGAAGGCGACCAGGCGGCCCTCGTTGGCGACGTACAGCGGGTCCAGGCCCAGGAAGCCGCAGGCGTTGGCGACGGCGTCCGGCACCGGGATGGCCCGCTCGCGCAGCCGTACGCCGGTGCCGGAGATGCGGGCGATTTCGTTGAGCGACGCGGCGAGGCCGCCCCGGGTGGGATCGCGCAGCACGTGCACGTCGGGAGTCACCGCGAGCATGGCCGACACCAGGCCGGCGAGGGGCGCCGTGTCACTGGCCACCTCGACACCGAAGTCCATGCCCTCCCGTACGCTCATGATCGCCACGCCGTGCAGGCCGATCGGGCCGCTGACGATGACGGCGTCGCCGGGCCGCGCCCGCTGAGGGCGGATGTCCACGCCGTCCGGGACGAGCCCGATCCCGGCGGTGGTGACGTACACGCCGTCGCCGTGCCCCGCCTCCACCACCTTGGTGTCTCCCGTGACCACCGTGACCCCGGCCGCCTCGGCGGCGGTGCCGAGGGCGCGCGCGATCCGCTCCACCACGGCCAGTTCAACGCCCTCCTCCAGGACGAACGCGGCGGACAGGTGGGCGGGCCGGGCGCCGCTCATCGCCAGGTCGTTGACGGTGCCGTTGACGGCCAGGTCGCCGAGGCTGCCACCGGGGAAGAACAGCGGCCTGACGACGTAGGAGTCGGTGGAGAACGCCAGTCGGACTCCGCCGAGCTCGAGGACCGCGGAGTCGCCGAGCGCGGCGAGGATGGCGTTGCCGTACGCGGGCGTGAAGACCTGCTCGACAAGTTCGGCGGACAGGGTGCCGCCTCCCCCGTGTCCCATCACCACGATCGGCTGGTCGCGCAAGGGGGCCGGGCACGTCCAGTTCGCGGGGTCGACGGGTGCCGAGGGGTCAGCGAGTTCAGCCAACGGGGTTCATCTCCTCCTGCGGGGCCCGGGTGCCGTCCGGCACCGGGCCGTCCATGCGGCGGTACAGGTAGTAGGCGGCGCAGGCGCCCTCGCTGGAGACCATGGTGGCGCCGAGCGGGGTGCGCGGAGTGCAGTCGGTGCCGAAGGCGGGGCACTCGACCGGCTTGATCAGTCCCTGCAGCACCTCGCCGCTGCGGCACGCCGCGGGTTCCTCGGTGCGGATGCCGGTGACGTCGAAGCGGTGCTCGGCGTCGAAGGCGCGGTAGGCGTCCGTCAGCCGCCAACCGCTGGCGGGGATGCGCCCGATGCCGCGCCAGGACCGGTCGGTGACCTCGAACACCTCCTCGATCATGCGCAGCGCGGCCGGGTTGCCCTCCTCTCGCACCGCGCGGGCGTAAGCGTTCTCCACGCGATGCTCGCCGCGCTCCAGCTGGTGCACCGCGAGGCGGATGCCTTCGAGGATGTCCAGCGGTTCGAAACCGGTCACGACGAGCGGTACCCGATGGCGTGCGGCCAGGTCCGGGTATTCGGCCATGCCCATCACGCTGCACACGTGCCCGGCGGCCAGGAAAGCCTGCACCCTGCACGTGGGGGCCGTCATGATGGCCTCGATGGCGGGCGGCACCCGCACATGGGAGACCAGAAGGCTGAAGTTGTCGATGCCGAGGCGGCGGGCCTGATGGACGGCCATCGCGTTGGCCGGCGCGGTGGTCTCGAAGCCGATGGCGAAGAACACCACCTCGCGGTCCGGGTGCCGACGGGCGAGCTCGAGCGCGTCGAGCGGGGAGTACACCACGCGGACGTCGCCGCCCTCGCCCTTGACCCGGAACAGGTCCCGGTCGGTCCCCGGCACCCGCAGCATGTCCCCGAACGAGCAGAAGACGACCCCGGGGCGGGAGGCGATCTCCAGCGCTTTGTCGATCATCTCCAGCGGGGTGACGCACACGGGGCAGCCCGGCCCGTGGATCAGCTCCACCTCGTCCGGCAGCAACTGGTCGATGCCGTGCCGGATGATCGAGTGCGTCTGGCCGCCGCACACCTCCATCAGCGCCCACGGCCGGGTGACCGTCGCGCGGATCTCGTCCAGCAGCCGTCGTGCCAGATCCGGGTCGTTGAACTCGTCGATGTACTTCATCGGGCCTCGCTCCCGCTCTCCCCGCGCTCGTCGGTGGCGGGGGCGTGCGGGGCGTCGCTCCCGGCCTGCTGCGCCGCCTGTTGCCAGGCGTCGCCGAACTCCTCCTCTAGGAGCCCGAGTTGCTCGAAGAGCTCCAGGGAGGCCCGGGCCGACTCCTCGTCGAGCTTCTGGAGGGCGAACCCGACGTGGACGATGACGTACTCCCCGACCCGCACGTCGGACACGTACTCCAGGCATGCCCGCTTCTGCACACCCCCGAAGTCGATCATCCCGGTGAGCGGGTCGGCACGGTCGTCGATGGCCACGACTCTGCCGGGCACTGCCAGACACATGGGTCACTCCGTCTCGTCGGTGCGTGCGATTGCCGTTTCCTCGTGCCGCTCCCGTGCCGCGACCACGAGCTGCCCGAGGGCCAGTCCCCCGTCGCCGGGCGGTACCTCTCCGTGGCGCAGCACCGTGAAGCCGTCCGCAGCCAGCAGTGCCGTGCACTCCTGCTCCAGCAGACCGTTGGCGAACACGCCGCCGCTGAGGGCGACGGTGGCCAGCCCGGTGTCGCGGCGCGCCCTCCGGCAGATCTCGGCGACGGCCCCGGCGACTGCCCGGTGGAACCGGGCCGCGAGCACGGGCGCCGGGGTGCCGTGGCGCAGGTCGGCGACGAGGGCGCGCAGCAGCGGCGCGGGATCGCACCTCACGGGGGCGGAGCCGGCCGCGAACCCGAAGGCGTACGCCGCCGTGTCCGCCTCCCACGCGGCGGCGGCCGCGGCCTCCAGCTCCAGCGCGGCCTGCGCCTCGTAGCCCGCGCGATGGCACACGCCCGCCAGAGAGGACACCGCGTCGAAGAGCCGCCCCATGCTCGACGTGGGCACACACGCGACGTTGCTCACCAACTGCCGTTCCAGCAAGGCAAGTTCTTCGGGTGAGCAGGCGGCGACGCTGGGCAGTCCAGGCTCCCACGGCAGGCCGGCGGCCCACAGCCGGGCCAGTGCCGTGCGGCAGGGGTTGGCGACAGCCGCGTCCCCGCCGGGCAGCGGGGCGGGGGCCAGGTGGGCGAAACGCCGGTAGCCGGAGTAGTCGGCGAGCAGGAACTCGCCGCCCCAGACCGTGCCGTCGTCGCCGTAGCCGGTGCCGTCGAAGGCGACGCCGATCACAGGCGTGGTGCCGTCGAAGCCGCTCTCCGCCATCGCCGAGGCGATGTGCGCGTGATGGTGCTGCACGAGCTCCGGCCTCGCCTGCGGCAGCCCGGCGGCGCGGCGGCGGGCCCACCGGGTGGAGTGGTAGCCCGGATGCTTGTCCGCGGCGACGAGTGCGGGGGTGACGCCGGTCAGGCGCCGCATGTGCCGCTCCGCGCGCCGGGCGGCCTCCAGGCCGGCGAAGTCGCCCATGTCACCGATGTGCGGGCCGAACCATGCCTGGTCGCCGTCGCCGAGGCAGAGCGCGTTCTTCAGGTCGCCGCCCACGGCGAGCGCGGGGCGGACCGCAAGCGGGAGCCGCAACGGGCTCGGGACATACCCGCGGGAGCGGCGCAACACCTGCTCGGTGCCGTCGGTGCGTACCCGCAGCAGCGAGTCGTCGCAGGGCGAGACGATGCCGCGGTCGTGGACGAGCCAGGCGTCGGCCACCTCCGCCAGCCGGGTCAGGGCCTCGTCGTCGTCCGTGACGATCGGCTCGCCGGAGCGATTACCGCTGGTCATGACGAGCACGCGAGGGCCGGGGGGATCCCCGGGCAGTCCGAACAACAGGGTGTGCACCGGGGTGTAGGGCAGCAGCACGCCGAGGTGCGGGCTGCCCGGACACACCCCCGGCGCGAGCCGCAGTCCGTCCGGCTCGGCGCGTCGGCGCAGCAGCACGATGGGGCGCCGGGGGCTGGTGAGCGCGGCCCGCTCGTCGTCGGAGAGCAGGGCGATCCGCCGCACGGTCGGCAGGTCGGCGCACATCACCGCGAACGGTTTGCCGCCCCGCGCCTTGCGGGCGCGCAGAGCGGCGACGGCCCGCTCGTCGGTGGCGTCGCACGCCAGGTGGTAGCCGCCGACGCCCTTCACGGCGACGATCCGCCCGGCCGCCAGCAGCCCGCGGGCCGCCGCCAGGGCATCCTCGTCCCGCGCCGGGCGGACATCGGTGCCGGCCGCGGGCACCAGGCGGAGCCGGGGCCCGCAGTCCCGGCAGGCAACGGGCTGGGCGTGGAAGCGCCGGTCGCCCGGGTCGCCGTACTCCCCCGCGCAGGCGGGGCACAACGGGAAGTCGGCCATGGTCGTCGCGGCGCGGTCGTACGGCATGGCTGTGGCGATCGTGAAGCGGGGACCGCAGTGGGTGCAGGTGACGAAGGGGTGCCGGTGGCGGCGGTCGGCCGGGTCGGCCAGCTCTCGCAGGCAGTCGGCGCAGGTCGCGGTGTCGGGCGGGAGCTGGGTGCGCCCCGGTGACTGCTCGGTGCCCCGGATGGTGAAACCGTCGGCGGCACCTGTGGCGGGGACGTCCTCCATGCCGATACCGGTCACGGCGGCCAGCGGCGGTGGCTCCTGGGCCAGCCGGGAGCAGAATCCCGCGACGCCCGTGGGCGGCCCTTCCACCTCGATCAGCACACCCTGTGCGGTGTTGCTGACGAACCCGGCCAGTGCGAGGTCGGCGGCCAGCCGGTGCACGTACGGGCGGAACCCCACGCCCTGCACCGTGCCTCGCACAGTGATGCGACGGCGCACGGCCTCGGCGGCGGGCGCTGTCACGTGGCGGGGGCGGACGTGGCGTGCGGGTGCGGATGCCCCGGATCTGCGCTGGGCTCGTGGGTGTGCCCCTGGGACTGGGGCGCGAGGGGAGGCCGGTGCGCGGGCGCGCCGTACCGTACGGCGAGGGCACGTTCCAGGACGGTGTCGACGCCGTCGCCGGTGCGCGCGCAGGACCGTACGATCTCCACGCCCGGGTTGACCCGGTGCACATGGCTGCGGAAGGCGGCCTCGTCGAAACCGGCCGCTTCGGCCAGGTCGGTCTTGGTGACCACCACCAGATGGGCGGAGCCGAAGGCGGTGGGGTATTTCAGCGGCTTGTCCTCGCCCTCGGTCACCGCCATCAGCACGATGCGCAGGGTTTCGCCGAGGTCGTAGGACGCCGGGCAGACGAGGTTGCCGACGTTCTCCACGAACAGCAGCTCGTTGTCCTCGGGCAGCCATCCGTCGAGGTGGCCGCGTACCTGACGGGCTTCCAGATGGCACAGTCCATCGGTCAGCAGCTGCTTCACCAAAGCCCCCGAACGGGCCAGCCGGCGGGCGTCGTTCTCCGTGGCCAGGTCGGCGGTGAGCGCGGCCACCGGGACACCCCGCCGCACCGCCCGGGCCAGTACCAGGCCGAGCAGTTCCGTCTTGCCGCTGCCGGGGCTGGAGAGCAGGTTGACCACGGCGACGCCCCGCCGCGTAAGGTCGTCGCGCAGGGCGGCGGCCAGGCCGTCGTTCTTCGCCAGGACGGCCTGTGTGACGTCGGCGGACTGACACATGCGCGCTGCTCCTCGAGGTCGGGACAGGGCTGGACGGGGTGGCTCGGACCGCCTGCCGGGTCGGGCATGGTCCCGGCCACGGACGGGCCGGGCGGTCCGGGACGGTCGAGCCGCGGGCCGTTACCGATCCTGCGTGCCGCCGGCCGTCTCGTGCGGGAGGCCGGCCGGGCACGGCTCGGCGGATTCCTCCGGGCGGCCCAACGGAGGCGTTGCCCCAGGGTCGGCGAGCAGGGCCGGGACCATCGTGTGCAGCGCGGTGACGGCCCGGTCGACCGCCTCCCGTACGGGCGCGCTGAGCCCGGCGGTGATGTCCTCGTCGCCGGTCGGCTGCACCTGGGGTTCGCAGGCCAGCAGCAGGACGCGCGGCAGTGGCCCGTCGCCCAGGTGCGTGGCCAGGGCCAGCACCCGGGCCGGGTCCATGCCGTGGGCCTCTGGCGGAGCCGCGGCGGCGGTGGTTCCAGGAAGATCCGGTTCGATCAGGGACAGGGTTCCGGGCCGGTGTCCGCGCGGAGCCGCGTCGACCAGGACCGCGGTGCGGTACCCGTCCAGCAGCTCGTAGGCGAGGTCCAGGCCCCGGATGCCGAAGTCCTTGACCCGTACGCCGGGCGGCAGCGGGCGATGGCCGAGGGCGCGGATCACCTCGGGGCCGAAGGCGTCGTCGGCGAGGAAGATGTTGCCGACGCCCGCCACCAGAAGGGGGTTGGGAGAGCTCACCGGCTGCCCCCGGTGACCGGTTCGCCGACGAGGGCCAGCGGCCGGGCCGAGCCACTCGGCGCCTTCCGCACGAAGGCGGAGCGCAGCGCGTGGTAGGGGGCGTCGGGATCGAAGAAGATGCCGCGCATACGGGCCAGTTCCTCTCGCCGGTACTCCGCGAGGGGCCGTGCCGCCTCGTCGCGTCGGCGTGCCGCGGCCTTCGCCGCGATCCGCCGTCCGAGGTCCGGGGCGGCGGCGAGCTCTGTCGCCAGCCGTTCCGCCTCGGCGGTGAACTCCTGTGCGGGGACTGGCACCAGACGGTCCACCAGGCCGAGGCCGGCGGCCGTCGCGGCGCTCACCGGCAGCGCCTGCGTCGTCAGGCGCTCTGCCGTCTCGGCCCCCACCCGGCGTGGCAGCGTGTACGTCCAGAACTCCGACCCGTACAGGCCCATCCGCCGGTAGTGCGGATTGAGGACGGCGCCGGTGCGGCACCACACCTCGTCGGCCGCGAGGGCGAACATGGCGCCGCCCGCAGCCGCGTTGCCGCCGAGCGCCGCGACCACCAGCCGGTCGGTGGTGCGCAGCACCGCCTCGACCAGGTCGTTCATGGCGTTGAGGTTGGTCCAGGACTCCGTGGCCGGGTCGGTGGAGGCCTCGATGACGTTGAGGTGGATGCCGTTGGAGAAGAAGTCGCGGGCACCGCCGAGAACCAGCACCGAGGTGGGGCGGGCAAGCGCGTACCGGTACGCGGTGAGCAGCCTGCGGCACTGGTCGGTGCTCATGGCCCCGCCGGGGAACGAGAAGGCCAGGAACCCGACGTCACCGTGCTGCCGGTAGCGGATGTCGGTCAGGGTGCGCCGCCCGGGGGCGGGTTCCAGCGGAGCCGCCACCTCCGGGAGCCACGTCGGCCGGTCACCGGCGTGCGGGAGGCGGCCGTCCTCCGGTGCCCGGTCACCGGGGATGCCACCCTGCGGGTGGGACGGAACCGGGATCGAGGCGAGCACGGAGGCCGCCGGGCGCCGGAACGGTGCCGGATCACCGGAGGCCTTGCGCAGTCTGAGCTCGGGGATCCAGACCGCGCCGTCCCGGGTGGCCCGGCACACCGCGCCCGCGCGCGTGGCGAGCAGATCTCCGGGGCGTCCGCGCAGTTCGTCCTCGATGTGCCCGCCGTGCAGAAACACCTCCCGGCCAAGAAGTTCGTCGCGCACCCCCGGCTGCGAGTCCGCCCCGCGCAGCTTGCGCAATACCGACTCGGTGCTGTCGCCCTCCCAGTCGATCCGCCGCAGTTCCTGACGGAAGGGATCGCGCCAGACCACGTGGAACGACGGGTCGCTCTGCGGCCGCGGTTTGAACGAGCCGTCGCCGTACCGCCGCACGGCCAGCAGGACCGCAGCGACGGCGGCGTCGGAGACCTCGTTGCGGTACAGGTCGCTCTTGCCCACCGGCGGCACGTCGAACGGCACCGCCGCCCAGACAGGGCCCGCGTCCATCGCCGCCTCGGCCTGCAGGACTGTTACCCCCCACCGCGGCGCGTCCTCGGCGATGGCCCAGTCCAGGGATGACGGACCGCGGTCCCCGGGCGGCCCGGGATGCACGATCAGGCAGGTGTGCTCGCACCAGACGTCCTCGGGCAGAGCCGTCCTGAGCATCGGCGCGATGATCAGATCCGGGCGTACCTCGCGTACGGCGGTTCGGATGGCGGTCGCACCGTAGGTGGCGAGCACGACGTCCACCCGGTGTCCCAGGTCGGACAGTTCGGCGTACACACGCTGGGACAGGCTGTTGAACGCGCTCGCGACGAGCATGATGTCCATATGCGGCAGTGTTGCCGGTTCGATCGAGGCCCGGAATGACCCTCGCGGCGTTTCGCCGCCCCCGCCCGGGCTGTTCCTCCGTACGGTCGCCCCGCCGCAGCCCACCGGGAGCCACTCGCCTGTCGCCGCCTTTCTCACTTCGATACGCGCACTAGCTGTATTGCCCTGTGAGGTTGGGGACGCGGCTGGCGGGTGGTTGGCCTTTCAGCGCGGTGTGTCCGCGGTGGTAATTGTAGGTGTGCAGCGAGTCAGGGAAGGCGTCGCGTCGTTCCTGCTCTGAGCGGTAGGGGCGGGCGTAGGCCCACTCGTCGAGCAGGGTGCGGTTGAAGCGTTCGACCTTGCCGTT